>NZ_JBEXTZ010000121.1:0-22921 GCF_040614195.1 Amycolatopsis sp. NPDC006125 | reverse complement strand
CTCCTCGGCGTCGAAGGAATCCTCAAGTACCGCGACGCCTCCGTGGTGGACCAGGCTACGGTCACGACCCGCCGACGCCGCCGCCCGGCGCGGGCACGCTGACGCAGCACGCGCTCGCCGCGCGTCGAGAGGTGCACCGGCCTCCGTCCGATCAGGACAGTCACGACGTCGCCCAGTCCAGCGAGCGGGGAGGTGCGCCGGTGTCCCCTCCCCCGCATGGCGGTGGGACGGAACACCGGCACGGATCAGCGGCCGTAGGCTTCGAGCAGCCGCAGCCACACCTCGCTGACCGTGGGAAACGCCGGGACCGCGTGCCAGAGCCGGTCCAGCGGCACCTCGCCGACCACGGCGATCGTCGCCGCGTGCAGCATTTCCGCGACGTCGGGGCCGGCGAGGGTGAACCCGACGATCACCTTGCGGTCCTCGTCGACGACCATCCGCGCGTGCCCTCGATACCCCTCCGCGTGCAGGGCGGCCCCGGCGGTCGCGGCCAGGTCGAAGTCGACGACGCGGATCCGCAGCCCGGCGGCCTCGGCGGCGGCCGCGGTCAGACCCACTGCCGCGATCTCCGGTTCGGTGAAGATCACCTGCGGCACCGCGCGCTCGTCGGCGGTCGCCGCGTGCCGGCCCCACTCGCGGTCGTCAGCGGGTTCGCCCTTCGCGCGGGCCACGATGACGTCGCCGACGGCGCGAGCCTGGTACTTGCCCTGGTGCGTGAGCAGAACGCGCCGGTTCACGTCGCCGGCGGCGTAGAGCCAGCCGCCACCGACCGGCGCGCCGTCCGCACCGACCACCCGCATCGTCTCGTCGACGGTGAGCCACGCGCCCGGCCGCAAGCCCACGTTGTCCAGCCCGAGGTCCTGGGTGTTCGGAGTGCGGCCGATCGCGACGAGGAGTTCGTCGGCTTCGAGCTGCTCGCCGTCGGTGAGCGTGATGGACACCGTGCCGTCGTCGTTGCGCTTGACTGACCCGGCCTCGGCGCCGATGCGCACCGAAACCCCCTTGTCCCGCAACGACGCTGCCACCAGCTCACCGGCGAACGGCTCGTTGAGGTGCAGCACGCCGTCGCGGGCCAGCATGGTGACCGAGGACCCCAGCTCGGCGAACGCGGTGGCCATCTCCGAAGCCACGACCCCGCCGCCGATGACGGCGAGCCGGGACGGCACTTCCTCGGCCGCCACCGTCTCGCGGCTCGTCCACGGCCTCGCGTCGCGAAGGCCTTCGATGTCCGGGACCAGCGCGCCGCTGCCGGTGGCGACGACGACCGCGTGCAGCGCGGTCAGCGTCTCGGTGGCGCCGTCGGCACCGGTCACCTCGACGGTCCGGTCGGAGCTGATCCGGCCGTGTCCCCGGTACAGGGGGACGCCGACCGACTCGAGCCAGGACACCTGGCCCTCGTCGTTCCAGTTCGAAGCGAAGGAGTCACGACGGCGGAGGACGGCGGCCACGTCGAGGTCGCCCGTCACCGCCTCCCGCGCGCCGGGCACCTGCCGGGCGGCCCGGAGTGCCGCTCCGCTGCGCAGCAGCGCCTTGGTCGGCATGCAGGCCCAGTAGGAGCACTCGCCCCCGACCAGTTCCCGTTCCACGATCGCGGCGGTCAGCCCGCCCTGGACGACCCGGTCGGCCACGTTCTCCCCGACCGGACCGG
This sequence comes from Amycolatopsis sp. NPDC006125, assembly GCF_040614195.1. Lineage (NCBI taxonomy): Bacteria > Bacillati > Actinomycetota > Actinomycetes > Pseudonocardiales > Pseudonocardiaceae > Amycolatopsis > Amycolatopsis sp. NPDC006125. Next base: position 21,273 of record NZ_JBEXTZ010000121.1, on the reverse strand, counting down.
CGCCGATGACGATGACGTCGTAGGTGGCCACGTCAGCCGGCCTTCGCGGCACTGCCGAGGCGGATCGCCGAAACGAGGAAGAAGATGCCGCCGAGGACGGCGTAACCGGCCACGGCGGACAGCGAAGGATCCGCGGCGGCGGCGCTGACGATGAAGTTGCCACCGGCCAGCACCGAGATGCCGCCACTGAGGATCATCGGCCACTGGCCCCCCATCTTCCGGCGAACGATCGCCACGATCAGCTGGACCAGCCCGGCGACGATCGCCCAGGCACCCCACACCCGCAGCACCGCCGGAATGCCGGAGGCCGCCGCGACGCCCACGCCGATGGTGGCGAGCAGGCTGATCGCCATGTTCACGTACAACCCGCGGACCGATCCGGTCCCCTTCGCCGAACGAGCGTCCACGACGGCCGCTCCCACGTCGAACAGCGGGTACAGGACGACCAGGACGATGCCGACGGCCCCCAGCCCCGACTTGGTCGTCAGGAACACCAGCGCCGCCCACACGATGGCGAACGCGAACCGCACGAAGTACAACCGGCGCAACGCCGGCGCGAACCCGCCCACGGCAGGCGAATCGACAGTAGTCACCATGATCCCTTCAGCAGGAGGAGAACCGTTCGCAAGACCGAACGTTCTATCTCGACCTAGCTTGGACCGGTCGCGGCCCCATGTCAAGACCGAACGTTCTAGCTCACTCGGAAGACTGTCCGGACCGCAAGCGTGGTCACACCTCCTCGGCGCAGCGGCCGATCTCCTGCGAGACAACGGGATTCACGCAGCCGGCGTCGACCGGAACCTCGCCGTAGCACAGCCAGTTCGCGGCGGCGGCTGCCTCGCAAGGCAGCCGCCGGCCGTCCGATCGTCCTGCCGGCTCACGCCCAGCTGCGGTATTCGTCGGCGGGCAGCGGGTGATCCACCGGGACGATCCGGGAATGCACCGCGGTCAGGCAGCCGGGGCAGAACAACTGCCGGAAGACGACCTCCGCGTCGACGTACTCCTGCGGGTCGTGCCAGATGTGCGGCCCCGCCTCGGTCGGTGGCGCGTCCCGGCGAGCCAGCGACGCGACGAACACACCCCCAGCCAGCGGCCCGATCACGGTTCCACAGTGGACACACACCACCGTGCCGCCGTCCGGCGCGTCCCGGACGGCGAGGTTGTCGTCGAGCCGGCGCAGGCCGGTCAGGTCCGGCTCACCGGTGGGCACGAGCCGGACCTGACCGGCCAGCCCAGCACCGGAAGCGCGGCGCCGCCGCAGCTGCGCGCGTCGCTCTTCGGTCGCGGCGCCGTCCACTTCGCCGTCCTCGCGGAGCACGACCCCGTAGACGTCCTCGGCCGCGTCTGCCGTCACGCGGACCTGCCGCACGTCGTCGCGGACGCTCTCCGGCGACCGGAGCAGCGGATCGCCGTACCCGCCACCGGCCTGCCAATGGAGGTAGAGCGCGTCGCCCGGCCCCAGGTGGGACTCCCCTTCGCAGGGCAGCACCTCGATCTCCCCGCCCAGCTCCTCCAGGTCGCCGGGAATGACCGACGCCTGGGCCAGCTGGGGTTGGTTCACTCCCCGCACGACCAGGTCGAGCTGGGAGTTGCCGGGGTAACCGCCCGCCAGGCCGACGTTCTGGTTCGCGACCTTGCCGGTGCCGGAGACCACCAGTGACATCGTCCCCTGCTGGTCCGGGTGCTGGACGTAGCAGACCGAGCCGCTCATCCCCCCGCGCCGGCGGCCGGGCCCGCCGGAGTCGGTCTCCTCGCGGCGCCACAGGGCGACGAGCGGGTAGAGGTACTCGGTCATCTCGACGTCCGGCGCCCGCGCCGACGGGATGATCAACCGGCCGCCGGTGTCGACGCCGTCGTGGTACACCTGTGCGCCGTAGCCACCCGCCATGACGTCGAAGACCGGTGACACGAAACCCTTGCTCGCGCCACCGCGCGTGTCCACACCGGACACGACACAGAGGTCGGTGGTGCCGTTGCAGATGGACTGCACGTCGGTGCGATGGTCCGGTTCGGCGTCCAGCATCTTGGCCAGCACCTCGGCGACGAGGTTGCCCGAGCCCCAGGCCGGACCGAAGGGTCCCTTGCCGACCGCGGCCGGGAAGGAGGCGTTGGTGATGGTGTCCTCGTCGGTGATGATCTCGAAGCAGCGCATCAGCCCCCCGGCCGCCCACGGGATGTCCCCGGCCAGCAACGGCAGCATCGTGAAGACGATTCCGGCCCGCAGCCCCGGGTAGGGGCAGTTGATGATGCCGGTCTGCCCGGCGGTGCCGCGGAAGTCGAAGACGAGCGTGCCGGCTTCCTTGGTCATGGCCACCTTGATGGCGTGCAGACCGCGGTCGCCGGTCTGCGACTGCTCCTGATAACCGACCGCGGACCAGGTGCCGTCCGGCAGCGTCTCGAGCTTGGCCCGCAGCCGCCGCTCGGCGTCGTCCATCATCCGGCGCATCACCGACTTGACGGTGTCGGCGCCGTACTTGGCGATGAGCCGCAGGATCTGCTCGGCCGCGTTCTTGTTGGCGGCGATCTTGGCCCGCAGGTCGAGACCCACCAGGTGCGGGAGCCGCGAGCGGCGGACCCAGGCGTCGGCGACGTCGCGCTGCAGCACACCGCCGCGCACCACCTTCATCGGCGGCGTGGGGACGGCCTCGCCGAAGACGTCCTGCGCGGAGGGGCTGAACGAGCCCGGCCGCGGCCCGCCCAGGTCGACCTGGTGGGCGATGGCCGTCGTCCAGCCGAACAGCTTGCCCTCGTGGAAGATCGGCGCCAGGATCGCGGCGTCGTTCTGGTGCAGGCCGCCGCCGATCCACGGGTCGTTGCACAGGAACATGTCGCCCTCGGCGATACCGGGGTTGTCGCTGCGGTGCCGGAGCGTCCAGGTGATCGCCAGGTCCATCGAGCCGATCAGGCCGATGTTGTATGTGCCGACCTGGACCTGCTCACCGAGCTCGTCGCAGATGGAGAAGTTGAAGTCGTTGGACTCGGTGACGACGTGCGAGCCCGACATGCGGCGCAGCGTCTCCCCCATCTCCTGGGTGATCGCCCACAGGCGGTGCCGGACGACTTCGTAGGTCAGGGCGTCGACCTCGGCGTCGCCGGCCTGGTGCAGGGGCAGGGCGGGCGAGATCTGCCGCAGCAGCTCCTCCCGCGGCATGGGGCGGCTGGTGAACTCGTCCGCCCCGGGGATCCTGGATGTCATGGGAACTGTCCTCACTGGTAGCGCAGCACGAGGTTGCCGAGGTGGTCGACTCGCCCGGTGACCCCGGCGGGGACCACGACCACCGTGGTCGGGACGTCGACGATCGCCGGTCCGGCGAGTTCGTGGCCGGCGCGCAGCCGCGCGTAGTCGTAGACGGGGGTCGTCACGTAGCCGGTCTGCGAGTCGAGGCAGACGGAACGTTCTCCGATCAGGGCCTCGCGCGGGTCGGGGCCGTCCGCCTCGGGGACGGCGGGCAGCGCGACCGGGAAGCCGAGGCCGGCCTTGGCGCGCATGCGGTAAGTGATCGCCTGCACCCCCGCCTCCCGGTAACCGGCGCCGCTGCCGTTGACCCGCTCGTACTGCTCCTCGAAGCGCGCGAGGATCTCCTCGCCGGTGCGCTCGGTGAACTTCGCTTCCGGGACGGCGGCCGAGAGTTCGGTGACCTGCATCGAGTACCGCAGGTCGATCTCACGGTGCAACGACACGTCGTGGAACTTCACCTTCTGCCGGTCCAGCGCGCGCTGCAGGTCGGCTTCGAGCCGCGCGAAGTGGGATTCGAGCACGGTGTGGTCGACCGGGAAGGACGACGGATCGGACAGTTCCGCGCTCAACGCGACGTCCGAGGCCGCGAGCCCGTACGCCGAGAAGGCGGACGCGACCGGTCCGAGCGGCACGACGACCTCGCTGACGCCCAGGTCCTGGCAGTAACCGGCGCAGTGAGCCGGCCCGGCGCCGCCGAAGGCGTAGGCGACGAAGTCGCGAGGGTCGTAGCCGGCCTGCACGACGGCCCGCCGCAGCAGGTCGCCCGCCTGCGCGTTCTGCACCTCGTGGATGGCGATGGCGGCTTCTTCGACGGTGAGGCCGAGCGGCTCTGCGACGTGCACGCGGATCGCCTCCCGCGCGAGATCCATCCGCAGCGGCTTGCGTCCGCCGAGCAGGCCCCGCTCGCTCAGGATGCCGAGCACCAGGTTGGCGTCGGTGTTCGTCGGGCGCGTCCCGCCGTTGCCGTAGCACGCGGGACCGGGCACGGCTTCGGCGCTCTGCGGGCCGAGCCGGAGGTTTCCGCCCTCGTCCACGGACGCGAGGGCCCCGCCGCCGGAGCCGATGGTGTGTACGCGAATCGTCGCCGCGTTGATCGGGAACTGGTTGACGATGGAACCCGGCGCCATGACCGGCTCGCCGTCGACGATCAGTCCCGCGAGGAACGTCGTGCCCCCGACGTCGGTGGTGATCACGTTGCGGTGGCCCAGCTGCCCGGCCAGGCGCATCCCGCCGACGACGCCGCCGGACAGCACGGACCCGACCGTCGTGATGGCGTGCTCGGGGGCCCGGTCGGCGGTGATGGTGCCGCCCTCGCTCTGCATGACCAGCAGCGGTCCCTTGAGCCCGCCTTCCTCGAGCCGCTTCTGCAGCGGCAGCAGGTAGGTGCGCAACCGCGGGCCGACCTGGGCGTTCATGATCGTCGTGGAGGTCCGCGCGAACTCGCGGATGCGGGGGCTGACCTCCGAGGACAGCGTGACGTACATGTCCGGGGCGATCTCGTGGACCAGCTCCCGCACACGCTGCTCGTGGACGCCGTTCTTGAACGACCACAGCAGGCAGACCGCGATCGCCTCCACCCCCTGGTCCACGAGGGCCTGTGCGACCCGGCGGACCTCGTCCTCGTCCAGCGGTACCAGGATCCGTCCGGCGTGGTCGATCCGCTCGGTGACCTCCAGGGCCCGGTACTTCGGGATCAGCGGCGCGGGCTTGCGCTGCCGGAGCGTGTCCTGGATCTCGTGGGCCGACCGGCCGAGCGTGCGGCCCTCGGCGTTCATGATGTAGATCGCGTCCCGGTGGCCCTTGGTGGCGATCAGCCCGACATCGGCGACTTGGCCTTGGACCAGGGCGTTGATCGAGGCGGTCGTGCCGTGCGCGATGTAGTCGGTCTGCGAGAGCAGTTCGCCGACGTCGATGCCCAGCTCGGCGGCGAGGTCTTCGATCGCGCGCATGACCCCGGCCTCGCGGTGGGGCGGGGTCGTCGGAGTCTTGGCCGACACGATCCGGCCCGCGCCGTCGGAGGCGACGGCGTCGGTGAACGTGCCGCCGACGTCGATGCCCAGTGCGTATGGCATGCGTTTCTCCTGGTGTTCTCTACCGCTGGTGGGCGGGGACGCGCCCGGTGACTGTGTGCAGGAGCTGCTCGGGGCTGGCCTCCGCACCACCCATCCAGGCGACGTGCTGGTCCGGGCGGACGAGCAGCAAGTCGGCGGGGTAGCGGTCGGGCCACCGTCCGGGCAGGTCCACGACGGCGAGGGGGATGCCGAGTTCCCGGGCGGCCCTGGTCCAGTACGTCGTCGCGGTCCGCGGGTTCACGCGCAGCAAGGTGAAGCCGTGGCCGAGCACGTCGAGCACCGACCGGCCGTCGTCGAGCCACGCGTGCGGTAGCCGGAACCCCGGCCGCGCCCGGTCCTGGTAGTCCCCCATGGTGATCTCGGCGTGGCCGCCGCCGACCACCAGTGGCGAGCCCGCGTAGTGGTAGCCGAAGCTGAACCCGTCGGGTGAATACCGGCGCGGCTCGGTGACGGCGAGCCGCTCGGCGAACTCCGCGCGGGCCCGCTCGCCGTGCGGGCCGGGCAGGTGGATCTCCGGCGGGACGTCCGCGAACGACGTGCGTGCCTGGGCGCCGACCGCCGTGGCGAACTGCTCGCCGACCGGCTTGCGCTCCGCCTCGTAGGCGTCCAGCAGTTCCGGTGGCGCCCATCCTTGGTGGACGGCCGCCAGCATCCACCCGAGGGTCGCCGCGTCCTGGATGCCGGCATTCATGCCGAATCCCCCCACGGGGATCCAGATGTGGGCGGCGTCCCCGGCCAGGAACACCCGGCCCGCGCGGTACCGCCGGGCGACGAGCCGCCGTCCGGTCCAGCGCACCACGCCGAGCACCTCGTGCTCCACGGGCTTCCCCACGGACTCCCGCAGCAGTTGTTCCGGGTCCTCGCCCCCGGTGTCGTGGTCAGGGGCGAAGGCCACGTGGTTGAGCCACAGCGACTCGCCGTCGATCGCGATCAGCGACGCGATCCGGCGGCCGTAGGTCCAGTACGTCCAAGCCGGGTCGCGGGCGGCGAGCCGGCCCAGCTCGGGCGAGCGGACGAAGGTCGAGACGAACCGCTGGATCGCGTCGACGCCTTCGTACCGGATGCCCAGTTGCCTGCGGACCGTGCTGTGGGCACCGTCGCAGCCGACCACGTACGCGTACCGCAGAGCGCGGCGCTCGCCCGCGGTCTCCACCACCGCCTCGACGTGGTCGTCGAACTGGCGGAGCGAGACCAGCCGGGTGCCGCGCTCGAGGGTCAGCCCGGGGAGCGTGCCGGCGTGCCGCTCCAGGATGGGCTCGAGGTACAGCTGGGAGATCCGGTGCTGCGGCTCCGGAGTCGGCCAGCCGTCCTTGCCTTCGCCGGCCAGGACCTCGCGCGCGGACGGCAGATCGATCCGGTAAATCTCCTCGCCCGCCAGGGTCGTCCGGTAGTGGATCGAGGTGGGGTAGTCCCCGGGCAGGCCGGCCCGGCGGATCTCGCCGGCCAGCCCGAGCCGCCGGAAGATCTCCATCGACCGCGCGGAAGTGGTGTTGCACCGCGGGTTGACGGGTCGTTCGTCGGTCGCCTCGATGACGTGGCACGCGACGCCGCGCTGGGCGAGGTCGATGGCGAGGGTGAGGCCGGCGGGACCGGCGCCGACGATCAGGATTTCGGTCATGCGCTCAGGAACTCCCCTACCAGCTTGCAGAACTCGTCCGGCCGGTCGACGTGGATCCAGTGCCCCGCCCCGGCCACCACTTCGAGGCGGGCGTCGGGCAGGGCCGCGACCAGGCGCTCGGAGACCTCGGGCGGCGAGACCCGGTCGCACTCCCCGTGCAGTGCGAGCACCGGGGTCGTGATCTTCCCGAGGTCGACCGGCGGCGGGCCGTCCACGACGTCGGCGAACATCGACCGGAACGCGGACTCGGCGCCGGGGCGGAGTGCCTGCCTCAGCCGGAGCTCGGTGAGCTCGTCGAGCAGTTCTTCGTGGACGTGCTCGTCGGCGACCAGCCGGCCGAGGGTGGCTCGCATGGACGTCTTGGTGGGGTTGTCGTAGAACGGAATCGCGCGCGGCAGCGGCCCCGTCCCGGCTCCGCCCATGACGACCGCGCGGTCGACCCGCTCGGGCGCCATCGACAGCAACGCCAGTGCCGCGGCCCCGCCCGCGGCCGAGTTGCCGACCACGTGGACGCGCTCCAGGCCGTGCTGGTCGAGGAGGTCTCGTACCTGCCGGGCGCGGGCCAGCGCCCAGGCCCGCGGCCCGGCGAGCCCGCCCGTCCCGGCGATCCGCGTCCCGAACCCGAGGAGATCGGGCGCCAGGCAGCGGAACTCACCCTCGAACCGGGACCGCACGCCCGACCAGTTGCTCGCCGCGTCGACGCCGGGTCCACCACCGTGGAGCAGCACGAGATCTGATGTGGCCGGCACCTACCGCCTCCTCTGTGGATCGTACGTCGCGACGAGGTCGGTGCCATCACCCGCATGCCGAGTCCGCGCAGGATGATCTCCAGGCCGGGTGCGTCCGAACCGGACGAGGAGGAGCACCGCGAGAGCCCCGATCACGCCGGGGATCGCGAAGATCCGGAACATCGAGCCGGGGGCCCAGCCCGCCTGCAGCAGGAAACCGGCGATCAGGGGTGCCAGGACGGCACCGAGCCTGCTCACGGCGACGGCCAGGCCGAGCGCCGTCGCGCGGGCTTCGGCCGGGTAGAGGTTCGGGATGATGACGTTCATCCCCGAGATCGCGCCGTTGAGGAACAGTCCGACGAGCACGGCCACGACCAGTGCGGTGGCCAGCGTCGACAACGACACGGAGAACAGGATGAGGAAGAGGGAACCGATGCCGAAGTAGACCGCGGTGAGCCGCCGCGGCCCGACCCGGGACACCAGCAATCCCAGCAGGACCGCGCCGGTGACACCGCCGATGCTGAAGAGAACGCCGCCGCTGATGCCCTGCCGGCTGGACATGCCGGCCTTCAGCAGCAGGCTGGGAGTCCACGAACTCGCGAAGTAGAACGTCATCTGCGCCGCGATGAACGCCACCCAGACCAGCGCCGTCCGAAGGGCGTTGCCTCCGCGGAACAACGAATCGAGCGCCACTTTGCGCGACGCCGAGGCCGGAGGTGCCGCGGGCAGGTCCTCGACGCGGGCGCGGCCCATCGAAGCGAGGATCCGGTTCAGCTTGTCCAGGGCCTGGCGCGGCCGGCGTGCGACGAGGTAGTCCATCGACTCCGGCAGGTACCGCAGCCCGACCACGAAGAGGATGGCGGTGGCGGCACTGCCGAACACGAAGACCGCTCGCCAGCCGAACGGGCCCAGCAGCAGGCTCGAGGCGATCCCGGCGACGAACGAGCCAAGACCGTACCCGGTGGTGATCAGCGCGACGACCAGCCCCCGGCGCCGGTGGTTCGCGTACTCCGAGGTGAGCACCGGCAGGCTGGCCGCCATCGCGCCCACCGCCGCGCCCGTGACGAGCCGGCAGACGAGGAGCTGGCCGAGGTCCTGCGACACGGATGCGGCGAGCATGCCCAGTGCGGCCAAGGCGAGACAGCCGAGAGTCAGGCGCCGTCGCCCGATGCGGTCGGCGAGGGGCGCGAGGAAGAGCCCGCCGAACGCCATCCCGGCCAGTCCTCCACTGAGCAGCACTCCCACCGCCGAGGGGGACAGTCCCCACTCGCGGGTGATCGCCGGCCCGACGAAGGACGTGACCAGGAGATCGAACCCGTCGATCAGGTTGATCACCAGGCACAGGGAGACCGCACCGACCTGGGCCCGGCTCATCGGTGAGTTCTTGACCTCTTCGAGAACGTTCAAGGGAACCTCGCTTCGTTGCGACGGTCGGTCAGGCCCCGGTAGAGCCCCGGGCGGCAGTGGAACGCGGCTGACAAGAGCCACTCGACGCGCGCTGTATGTAGCGTTCACTCTACAAGCTCGAGGAGGGGTTGACTAGTGCCCCCACTCGGCCGTCCACAGCAGAATCGCGCCGCCGGACGTGCAACGGAGGGACAGGCAACTCCTCGGCATCCTCCGATCTCGGGGCCGGCTTCCGTGTTAGAGTGAGCACTACATACACAAGATAGAACGTTCGGTATCATCCATTCTGCTCCCCTCTCTCACTGAAGGAAACCCATGCCCGGTCACATTGGCGACGACTCCTCGGTCGCCGCGGCGCAGCGCGCGTTGCGCGCCCTCCTGCCCGCCCAGCAGATTCACGTTTCCGGCGAGGGCTACACCGAGGGCGTCACCTTGTGGAACGCCGCGGTGAGGCACCGGCCCGCCATCGTGCTGACCTGCAACTCCACCGCCGACGTGGTGACCGGTGTGCGCACCGCACGCGAATTCGGGCTCCCGCTCACGGTGCGCGGCCGCGGCCACGACTGGGCCGGCCGTGCCCTGTCCGACGGCGGCTTGACGCTGGATCTGCGGCCACTGCGCGACGTCCGGGTCAATCCCGGCGCCCGGACCGCCGAAGTCGGTGGCGGCGCGTCGGCCAACGACCTGCTGGCCGCGGCCGGCGCGCACGGCCTGGTGGCCGCGACCGGCACGATCGGGACGGTCGGGGTGGCCGGGCTGACCCTCGGCGGGGGTTACGGTCCGCTGGCCGGGCGGATCGGCCTCGCCGCGGACAACCTGCTGGCCGCCGAGGTGGTCACGGCCGACGGATCGGTCGTGCGCGCGGACCAGCACCAGCATCCCGGCCTGCTGTGGGCACTGCGCGGCGGAGGCGGCAATTTCGGGGTCGTCACGTCGATGACCGTCCGGCTGCACGCCGTGCCCTCCGTGATGACCGGCCTGGTGCTCTATCCCTGGCACCAGGCCACGCGAGTGCTGGAGCGGGTTCGCGAGGCGCACCACGACGCCCCCGACGACCTGACGATTCAAGTCGGTGCGATCGCCGCACCGGACGGCTCGCCCGCGCTGCTGGTGCTGCCGACCTGGGCGGGGGACGCCGCGGTGGGCGAAGACCCCGCTGGTCCGGTGATGGCGCTGACCCGGCTCGGCGATCCCCTGCTCACCCAACTGGAGACCGCGTCCTACGCCGCGGCGATCGCCGCACGGGACGCGATGTTCCCCGACGGCAGGCACGTCACCATCCGCACCCGCTCGGTGCCCGGGCTCACCGACGACGTCATCGGCGTCGTCGAGCGATTCGGCGGCCGGCTGCCGACACCGATGTCCGGGCTGACCCTGCACCACTTCCACGGCGCCGCGGCCAGGGTCGCCACCACCGACACCGCCTTCGCGCTGCGCCGGCCGCACCTCATGGCCGAGATCATCGGTATCCACCCGGCGCAGGACAGCGGCGAGCACGTCGTTCGCTGGGCCGACGCGGCATCCGCGGGGCTGGCCGGGCAGGCCTTCCCGGGTGGCTACGCCAACCTGCTCGGGCCGGAAGCAACCAGCCAGATCCCCCACGTCTACGGGGACAACCTGCCCCGCCTGCAGCGGATCAAGGCGGCGGTGGACCCGGACGGGGTCTTCTCCGCCACGCCGTTGCCGATGGCCGGACCGGCCTGACCGAACCGGCCCGCGGGCCCCGTCCCCCTCGGCGGCCCGCGGGCGACAACCCCTCCGGAGACGGTTCAGGCCGCGCTCCAACCCCCGTCGAGGACCAGTTCGGTGCCGGTCACGGCCGAGGCCTCGGGTGAGCACAGGTACGCGACCGCTCCGGCGACCTCGCCGGGTTCGATCAGGCGCTTCACGGCCGACTTCGCCAGCAGGACCTCCGACAGCACCTCGTCGGTGCTCAGTCCGTGCGCCGCCGCCTGGTCCGCCAACTGGTTCTCCACCAGCGGCGTGCGCACGTAGCCAGGGCACACGCAGTTGCTGGTGACACCCTTGGCCGCGCCTTCCAGCGCGATGACCTTGGACAGGCCCAGCAAGCCGTGCTTGGCGCTGACGTAGGCGGACTTGTAGGCGCTCGCCCGCAGGCCGTGGACGCTCGAGAGGTGGATGATCCGCCCCCAGCCGCGCTCGTACATTCCCGGCAGCACGGCACGGGTCAGCAGGAACGGAGCCTCGAGCATCAGCCGCAGCATGAACGCGAAGCGGGCGGGTTCGAACCGTTCGACGGGCGCGACGTGCTGGATCCCGGCATTGTTCACCAGGATGTCGGCATCGAACTCCACACCGGCGAGTTCTTCGGTCCGGCTCAGGTCGATCGCCAGCGCCTCGCCACCGATCCGCTCGGCCGTCCGCGCCGCTCCCCCGGCGTCGATGTCGCAGACGACGACGTGGACGCCGAGCCCGGCGAGCCGGGTCGCCACCGCCGCGCCGATCCCGCTCGCCGCGCCGGTGACCACCGCGCGCCGGCCGGACAGATCGGATCCGGATCGATCGAACATCGTCACGACCTCGGTGAAGCGAAGGGATTCGCGTCGGCGTGGTGGTGACCCCACTCGTCCGAACGCCCGAAATCGTGCGGGATCCAGTCGTCGCCGACTTCGATGCCACCGCAGCCGATCTCCAGGTGGAACCCGCTCGGGTTCCGGATGTAGAACGAGATCGCCTTGTCGTTCATGTGCCTGCCCAGGCTGATCGAGATCGGCACGTCGTTGGCCTTGGCCCGGTCGTAGGCCCGCCCCACGTCGTCGATGGAGCCGTGCTCGAACTCGAGGTGGTGGATCGAGGTGGTGTCCGCGTGCGCGAGAGCGATGCTGTGGTGCGTCCGGTTGCAGCGGAAGAAGAACAGGCCGGGCGCGCGGTAGTCGGTCAGCTTGAACTCGAGCACCGACTCGTAGAGCTCGCGCAGTTCGCCGAGGTTGGGGCTGGCCAGCACGAAGTGCCCCAGACCGGTGATGCCGGCCCCGCCGGCGGGGCGGTCGGCGCCCAGGCGCACCTTGGCTTCCCCGACCGCCAGCTCCACGCGGTAGCCGACCGGGTCGGTGAACCAGCGCAGCTGCGTGGCACCACGCAGTTCCTGCTCTTCCGCCGATCCGTCCGCGACGGTGAATCCGGCGCCGGTCAGCCGCTCGGTGAGCCGGTCCAGCTCCCACGGCGAGTCCACGATCCAGCCCAGCTCGCGGGGACGGTCCTGAGTGGACGGGTAGAGCGCGAGGCGGTACTTGAACTCGTCGAGTTCGGCGAGGGCAACCTCGTCCGTGCCGGACTTCGCGTGGGTGACAACGACGCCCAGCGTGCGCCCGAGCAGGTCGGTCCACGCGCCGAGGTCGGCGACCTCGAGACCGACGTAGCCCAGTTTCCTGATTCCCACTGTGTGTCATCCCTCCGGCGCGGCGGCCGCGCCACCCTGCAGAAACTCGCGGACGATGTGGTTGAACTCGGGTGCGCGCTCGTACTGGACCCAGTGACGGCAGTTCGGCAGCACCCGCAGCTCCGCGTTCGGAATGCCGGCGAGGATCTTGGGCGCCCAGGCCAGGGGCACGGTCTGGTCTTCCCGGCCCCACACCAGCAGCGTAGGGGCGGTGATGAGACCCAGGTCGGGCGTCAGGTCCCCGAAGTTCGGCGGGATCGGCAACTCGGGGTGGGCCCGGAGGCTGGACTCGTAGCGCTCGTCGATGAGCGCCTCGGTCGCCAGTGACTCGTCGTAGACCATGAGCCGCACGAACTCGGCCATGGCCTCGCGCGACGGCTTGTCCACGGCCATGTAACCGAAGAGGCGCGCGAGCCCGGCGGGCCAGGGCGGCGCGTCCGGCGGGAGGACCCCGCCCGGGGCCATGAGGACGAGCCGGTCCACGCGATCCGGGTAGCGCATCGCGATTCGCATGGCCACGGCGCCACCGTAGGAGTTGCCGACCAGGTGGGCCCGCTCGATCCCGAGCGCCGTCATCGCGCGGCACACCCGGTCGGCGGCGTGGAAGATCAGCGGCTCGTCCGTCTCCGGCCGCGGGGACTCTCCCCAGCCCGGCAGATCGACCACGATGTTCCGGTAGCCGGAGAAGGCGGGCAGGTTCCCGCCGAAGTTGCTCATCCCGGTGGCGCCCGGCCCTGAGCCGTGCAGCCACACGACCGGGCTGCCCGAACCGGCCTCGGTGTAGGCCAGGTGCGCGTCACCGACATCCAGAGTGCTCGTCACTGTGCCACCCTATCCGTTGTATGTAGCGCTCACTATACAACGGACGGCAGCGTTATCAAGGTCGAGCGGATTGCGATCGGAACCGCGCCGGCGGCCGGCGTCAGCGCTTCCGCTTCGCCGCGGCCTGCCGTTCCGCCAGGCCGCGGACCAGGGAGACGAAGGGGGCCACCTGCGAGCTGTAGCTCACGCCGTCGAAGCTGTTGGTCACCGACAAGCCGTCGGTCAAGGCGCGCCCGAGAACGGCCAGCTGCTGCACCAGGGCTTCGTTGTTCTTGCCACCGTGGGGCGCGAAGATCGGGGTGAGCGCTTGAACCCAGGAAGCGTGGGCGTAGTCACGGATGCGCCGGACGGTCGCCTGAACCGCCTCGGCGTCCTTCTGCGGCCCGATGCTGATGGCGACCAGCAACTGGAGGTAATCCGGCCGCCGGTCGAGCGAGCTGCACGCGGCGGAGAACCAGGCTTCCAGGCGCTCCAACGGCGCCAGGTGGTCGAACGAAGACGGATCGGGGAACAGCGCGTGCAGCTCGTCGAAGGTCCGCTCCAGCAGCGCCGCCAGCACGCCGAGCTTGCTGCCGAAGTGATAGTAGATCGAACTCGGCGGAAGACCGGACTGCGCGCTCAGGTCCGAGATCGCCATGCCGTCGTAGCCCTTTTCCCTGACGAGGGCGCGAGCCGCGTCAAGGATCACCTCGCGGCTGCTCAGCCCGGCAGCCGTCCGAGCGGAGCTGGAATCCCTCGCCATGCCCTCATGATAGGTCCGCGACGGTGTCACTCCCCCACCGGGCGCGCGGGCGGGCGCCGGGCCGGTGCATCCCAGACCGGCCCGGTCACCACCTCAGCCGACGGTCGCGTCGACGGTCACGGGAATGTTGCCGCGGGTCGCGTTCGAGTACGGGCAAATCGCGTGGGCGCCTTCGACGAGCTGGTCCGCCGTGTCCTGGTCCACACCGGACAGTTCGGCGTGCAGCGCCGCACTGAGGCTGAACCCGCCTTCGGGCGTCGAATGCACCTGAACCTCCGCGACGACGGCGGAGTCGGCGATCCTGACCTTCCGCTGTGCCGCGACGGCCTTGAGCGCCGAGTGGAAGCACGAGGCCCACCCCGCCGCGAACAGCTGCTCCGGATTGGTCGCGCCGCCGGGGCCGCCCATCTCCTTGGGGATCGCCAGGGAGAGCTCGAGCAGGCCGTCGTCGGTCCTCGCCCGTCCTCCCGCGCGGCCGTCGCCGGTCGAGGTGGCGATGCTGACGTACAAGGGCTTCGTCATGGGAGAGGTCCTTTCTCGCTCGCGGCAGAACCCGCGATACCGAACGTTCTATCTTGTTCCACTATGAGGCGTTCACGGCCACACGTCAAGACCGAACGTTCTACCTTTCTTCGTCAGCGTGCGCTAGAGTGAGCGCTACATACGGCGCGCGGACCGGGGGAAGACCGTTGAACAGCAGGTGGGCCGAACCACGGCCGCGTTCCACGCGAAAGGCGCACTCGTGACACGGAAACGCTGGTCCGCCGACGACATCCCCGAGCAGCACGGCCGGACAGCCGTGGTCACGGGCGCCAACACCGGGCTGGGTTTCGCGATCGCCGCCGCGCTCGCCCGGCGCGGCGCCTCCGTCGTGCTGGCCTGCCGCGATTCGGGCAAGGCGGCTGCGGCGGCCGACCGGATCCGGGCCGGCGCGCCCGGCGCCGTGGTCCGCCCCCTTCCGCTGGACCTCGCCTCGCTCAAGTCGGTCCGCGCCGCCGCCCGGCGGCTGCACGACGAGTACGACGGCTTCGACCTGCTCGTGAACAACGCAGGCGGCTTCCGCGTGCGGTACTCGGTCACCGAGGACGGCTTCGAGTCGACCATCGCCGTCAACCACCTCGGCCCGTTCGCGTTCACCGGTCTGGTCCTGGACCTGCTGACCGGCACGCCCGGATCCAGGGTGGTGACCGTCGGCAGCAACGGGCACCGGCAGGGCACGATCGACCCGGCCGACCTCGATCCCGAGCCGGGCGCCGCCTACCGGTTCATGCCGGCCTACTACCGCGCGAAGCTGGCCAACCTGCTCTTCAGCCACGAGCTGGACCGTCGCCTCCGAGCCGCCGGCGCGCCCACCATCGCGGTGGCCGGACACCCGGGCCTCGCGCGGACCGACGGCGGACGTGACATGCACTGGGCGGTCCGGGCCGCGCTCGATCCCCGGGTGAACCCGCTCGCGCTCCTGGTGTCCCAGAGCGCGGCGAAGGGAGCGCTGGGGCCGCTGCGAGCCGCTGCAGACCCGCGGGCGCAGGGTGGCGACTACTACGGCCCGCGCGGGCGCACCGGCCATCCCGAGCTGGTCACCGCCACCGAACTGGCCCACGACGCCGACTTGCAGCGGCGGCTGTGGGAAGCATCCGAGCGACTGACGAAGGTCGCCTACCTGTCCGATCCCATCCGGAAAAGTGAGGCAAGCAAGTGAGCAAGCACAGCAGGGTGGCTCGTGGCGTCGCGGTCACCGCCCTGACGGTGGCCGGCGCGATGTCGGTGACCGTTGCCCCGGCCACCGCCGCGAGCACGCCCGTGAACGGCGCTCTCGCGTCCCACAAGGCGCTCGGCAGGCTCGGCGCGCTGACCGACCTCGTCGTCGAACGCCTCCGGGTGAGCGACGACGTGGCGGCGGCCAAGTTCGGCACGGACTCGCCGATCGACGACCCCGCCCGTGAACAGCAAGTGCTCGACCAGGTGCGGCAGCAGGCCGGCACGCTCGGCCTGGACCCGGAGTCGGCGGCGGCCTTCTTCCGGGACCAGATCACGGCGAGCAAGGTGGTGCAGAGCGGACTGTTCGCCCGTTGGACGGCCCACCCGGACGAGGCCCCCACCACCCGCCCCGACCTGGGACAGATCCGCACGCGGCTGGACCGGCTGACCACGGATCTGCTCGGTCAGCTGAAGGCCACGGAGGAGGTGCGCGGCTCGCGCGTCCCGTGCACGGTCCAGCTCGCCTTGGCCACCGGTTCGGCGACGGTCCTGGAGCGGCTCGACGCCCTGCACCGCCAAGCGCTCGGCACCGCGGTGCACTCCGTGTGCACCGACGAGGCCGTCACCGAGGCATAACCGGTCAACCGGCCCACCCGTTCGGAGGTAGTTCGCATGAATGCCCACGTCCACAAGGCCGCCGAGGTGCTGGCCACCGCTGCCCGCACCGGCGTCCCGTGCCCGCCGGTCCGCGACCTGTTCGCCCAAGGCGACATCGACGCAGCCTACGAAGTCCAGCGCCTGCACACCGAGCGGCGGCTCGCGGCCGGACATCGCCTGGCCGGGCGCAAGATCGGCTTGACCTCGCCCGCCGTGCAACGTCAGCTGGGTGTCGACCAGCCGGACTTCGGCGCGCTGTTCTCCGACATGGCGCTCGGCCACGACGGGACCGTTCCGGCAGGCAGACTGCTGCAGCCCAAGGTGGAGGCGGAGATCGCGCTGATCCTCGGGGCCGACCTGCCCGGCCCCGCCTGTTCGGTCGCCGACGTCCGCGCGGCCACCGCGTTCCTCGCCCCGGCCCTGGAGATCGTCGACAGCCGGATCGCCGGCTGGGACATCAGCATCGTCGACACCGTCGCCGACAACGCCTCCTCCGGCCTGTTCGTCCTCGGCGACACCCGCGAGGCACTCGGCGACGTCGAACCGGCCGACGTCGAGATGCGGCTCCACCGCAGCACCGAACTCGTCTCACAGGGCACCGGCCGCGACTGCCTGGGCGATCCCCTCAACGCGGCCGCCTGGCTCGCCGCCACGCTGGCCCGCCGCGGCGAGCCCCTGCGCGCCGGCGACATCGTCCTCACCGGCGCGCTGGGCCCGATGGTTGCCGCCTCCCCCGGCGACGTCTTCACCGCCCGGATCTCCGGACTCGGCACGGTCCGGGCCGGCTTCGCGACCGGGGGGAACGCTTCATGAGGGACCGTTCCGGCCGCGGGACACCCGCGCGGTGACCACCGCGTTGCTGCCGATGATCAAGCCGATGCCGATCCATTCGTTGAGCTTGAGCGCCTGGTGCAACAGCAGCCACCCCGCCAAGGCGGCCCAGACCGGGTTGATGCTGGTGAACGTGCCGAAGACCTGAGCGGGTATCCGGCGCAGGGCGAGCAGGTCGGTGACGTAGGGCACGATCGAGGACAGCAGGCCACAGGCGACGGCGAGGAGCACCGCCGCCGCGCCGGGAGCGTGGAAGGTGAACCAGACCGCCGCGACCGGAACCCACGCCGCCGCCGTGACGGCGCTCGCCACCGCGGTGCCCTGCAAGCCGGGAAGCTGTTGTCCGAGCGTGCGGTTGAGGAGCACGTAGGAACCCCAGGCTGCCGCCGCGAGCAGGGCCAGCGCGATGCCGATGACGTCGGTGCTCGGGCTCGGGGCGGTCAGGACGACCACGCCGGTTCCGGCGACGAGGGCGCAGGCGAAGTCGGATGCCCGTCGTGAGCTCGCGACGGCGACGGTGAGCGGGCCGAGGAATTCGAGGGTGACGGACAGGCCGAGCCCGATGCGGTCGACCGCGGCGTACAGGCTGAGGTTCATCACGCTGAACACGACCACCAGGCCCAGGATCGGCCGCCACTGCTGGGCGCGCAGGCCGCGGAAACGCGGGCGCACGATCGGGGTCAGGACGAGCGCCGTCACGAACTGCCGGACCGCGACCACGCCGACGGGGCCGATGGCCGGGAACGCCATCGCGCCCAGGGCCGCGCCGGTCTGGTTGAAGACCGAGCTGGTGAGCATCAGCGCGATACCAGTGCCGCGCTGGCTCCGGGTCGCTGTGGCAGTGGAGAGCCCGCCGGCCACGGGGCGAGCGCGTCCGGGTCTCTGGAGGGTGTTCATACCGCCACGTTAAGAGCACTGCCCGGCATGACCTAATACGACTTTCGGACTTGCCATACGCTCGTGTTATGGATTGGAGCCTGCGTGAGCTGCGGTTCTTCGTCACCGTGGCCGAGACCGGGTCGTTCACCGAGGCGGCGGCGCGACTGCACGTTTCGCAGGCCGCGGTCTCCCGGACGATCGCCGGGCTGGAGAAGACCGTCGGAGACAAGTTGCTGTGGCGGGTGCCGCGGGGGTGTGAACTGACCAGCACCGGGCTGCAGGTGCTGCCACAGGCGCGGAAGGTGCTTGCCGAGGCCGATCGGTTCACCGGGTTCCTGGCCTCCCGCCACCACGTCCTGCGGCTCGGGTACGCATGGGCGGCTCTCGGACGGCACACCGCGCAGCTGCAGCGGAGTTGGGCTGAGCGGCACGAGTCGGTCGGGCTGGAGCTGGTCCGGCACAACTCGCCGACCGCGGGGCTGGCGGAAGGCCTCTGCGATGTCGCGATCGTGCGCAAGCAGGTCGACGAGAAGCGGTTCGACTCCGTGGTGGTGGGTTTGGAACGCCGGCTGGTCGCGTTCGCGTCCGACGACCCGCGGTGGTCACGACGCCGGATGCTGAGCATGGCCGAGATCGCCGAACGCACTGTGATCATCGACCCCCGCGTGGGGACCACGAGCGCGCGGTTGTGGAGCGGCGCCGACCACGCGCCGCAGTTCATCGAGTCCAGTGACGTCGACACCTGGCTGGACGCCATCGCCGCCGGCCGTGGTGTGGGCACCACGTCCGAGGCGACCGCGCACCACCACCCGCGGCCGGGGGTGACCTACCGGCCCATCAAGGACGGCCCCCGGATCCCCGTCCGGCTCGCCTGGTGGCGCGACAATCGGCTCAGTGGCTTGGCGGAGCTGGTCGACACTGTCACGCGCCTGTACGCCCAGCCGTAGCCGCGCGGCAGCGGACCATACTGGCCCGCGTATGCCGTCCCCACGTCCGTTCGCATTCGCGTGGGTCACAGAGGTCGGTCGAGCGTGCTGGGTGATCGGAGGGCCGCACCGGGAGCGCATCGCCGGCATCCGGAGCGGCGCGGGAAGGTCGCTCCCGCCGCGTCGGACATCCCTGCCACCGCGACAGCGGGTTCACGTGCGAGTGGTGCGTCGGAGTTTTCAAGCGATGTGGAGGATTTCCGTGGTCGCCCAGGACCTCCGGCGTTCACCGCCTGAACAGGACGCGCGAAGCCGAGAAGCAACGGCGCTTGACACTTTGTTAGCCACCTAGCTATATTTGTTAGGTGGCTAGCAAACAGGCGGATCCCGAGCACCAGTCCGCGGGCGCGTGGGCGAAGAAGTACTACCTCGCGAGCCGGGTGGTGATGGAGTCGGTTCTTCGCCCGTTCGATCTCGGGCCCACGCAGTGGTACGTCATGCACCAGCTCATGACCGTGGGTCCGACCTCGCAACGCGACCTCGGGCGCATGCTCCGGATCGAGCGCGCGACACTCACGGGCGTCGTGGCCGCCCTTGTCCGCAAGGGTCTGGTCGAGCAGGAGCCTGATCCCGCCGATCAGCGCCAGAAGGTGCTGACCGCCACCCCCGCCGGCGCCGCCCTCTGGCGTGAGTTGCCCGATCCGATCGCGCTGATCCTCCAGACAGCGTTCGACGGCGTCCCGCAACGCGACCTCGAGACGACCGTCCGCGTACTGCGCGAGGCGACCGGCAGGCTCACCAGTCTCTTTCCGAAGGGAAGCGAATCATGACCGTTCTCGTCACCGGCGGAACCGGCCTCGTCGGCACCCGCCTGCTCC
Organism: Amycolatopsis sp. NPDC006125; assembly: GCF_040614195.1. Classification (NCBI taxonomy): domain Bacteria; kingdom Bacillati; phylum Actinomycetota; class Actinomycetes; order Pseudonocardiales; family Pseudonocardiaceae; genus Amycolatopsis; species Amycolatopsis sp. NPDC006125. The sequence goes on along the minus strand of NZ_JBEXTZ010000121.1, from coordinate 1,377 downwards.
GCCGTCTCGTCGACGCCGGCATCGAGTGCCGTGCGCTCGTCCGCGCGGGCAAGGAACTCCCGGCGGGCGTGACACCCGTCGAGGGCGATCTGCTCGAACCGGCGACGCTACCCGAAGCGGTCGAAGGCGTCTCCGCGGTCATCCACCTCGCCGCGGTCCTGCGCACTCCCGAACCCGCGCTGATCGAGCAGGTGAACGTCACCGGCACGAAGAACCTCATCGAGGCCGCGCTGATCCACGCTCCCGAAGCGCGCGTCATCATGGCCAGCACCAACCGCGTCTACGACGAGGACCTGTCGCGGCCGGCCCGCGAAGAGGATCCGGCGAACGCGACGCAGCCCTACCCGGCGACCAAGATCGTCGCGGAACGCCTCCTGCGCGAAAGCGGACTGACGTGGAGCGTCCTGCGATTCGCCTTCGTCTACGGCGACGCCGACGGCCACCTGCAGTCCGCGCCACAGCTGCTCGGCTCATGGGGCTGGCACCCCGCGGCGACCATGAGCCTCATCCACCACCGCGACATCGCCACCGCGATACTGCTCGCGCTGACCGGCGCGATGGACGGCCGCGTCGTCAACCTCTCCGACGATGCCCCCACGACGGTCTACGAGATCGCACGCATCGTCGGCGCCGAGTACACCGAGTCCGCCGAGCCGTTGCAGAACCCGTGGAAGGGGCACGTCGACGGAACTCTCGCGCGGGAACTCGGCTTCCGGCCGGTCATTCGCAGCGTTCACCAAGCCGCCGCGGAAGGCGTGCTGTGACGACGTGGCCCGATCTCCAGGCCCTGTCTTGGTCAATCTGACGCACCGGGGCCGGCAAGTCCGCGATCGTCCAGCCATGCTCGGAGGAGTTCCGCGATCTCGTCGCTGTTCTGCTCGATCATGAGCATGTGCCCGTTGCCGTGCACTCCGGCCTCTTCCAGCCGGATGTGGTCGGTCTCGACTCCCGCGCTTCTCAGGAACTTCACCGTGGAGTGGTCGTAGGCGGCGTGGTAGCCGGCCTCCGAGGTCACCACCGCGACCGGGATGTTCGCCAGGTTCGGCAGGCGTCGAGGAGGGTCTGCCTGCACGTAGGCGGGCACGAGGTCCGGAGCGTCGGCCTCTTCCTCGCGGACGTACGGCAGACCCGCTCGCCCGACCACGGGCGGATCGGAGACGAGCGGTGTCGCCGCGATCCCCCACGGCTTGTCCACCCCGACCTCGATGCGGACCTTCGGGGGGCCCACCTCTTCGTGGCGCATGAACGGCGGGCCGCTGGGCTCGATCGCGATGATGGCCTTAGAGGCCCTAACAGATTGAGTGTTTCTTGAGTCGGCGCCAGCAGATGATGCTGCAGGCGATGCTGAGGAAGGCTTGGTGGATGTCGTCGCGGATT
>NZ_JBEXTZ010000120.1:0-23170 GCF_040614195.1 Amycolatopsis sp. NPDC006125 | reverse complement strand
CAGGGCCGCAAGCTTTGTGCTTTCGGCCGCCGGACCCAGCGCAGGTTGCGGCCCTGGCTCAAGGTGATCGTCACGTGTCAGGCGACGGGATGACCACCCAGCTACCTTGTGTTCACAGACCTCAATATCCGCGTACCGCGTTCACCTGCACGCGCAGTACCTGCGGATACGTCTTCGAGAACTCCTCCAGGCTGCCGCTGACCGACTCCATCGCCTCCCGGTATTTCGCCACGTACGTGGCGTTCTCGTGGGCCGGGGGCAGCGTGTCGGCCGGGTGGGCCAGGCCGCGGAACACCACGACGTCCCCGCCCTGCTCGTCGCTGTTGAAGTGGAGCGTCACCTGCGGCCGGTCGCGGATGTGGGACAGCCGCTTGGCGTGCGCGAGGTTGTAGACCAGGAAGCCGCCGTCGTCCCACACGAACCACACCGGGTTGGGCTGCGGGGTGCCGTCGGGGCCGGTCGTGGTGAGCCAGACGACCCGCTCGTGCTCGAGCCGTTCGCGCACCCGCTGCCCGAACGGGCTGGACGGGTCGGGGAGCACGTCACCTGCCATGTCCGCCAGCGTAGTGGCCGGGCTCACTTCCGGCGCAACTCCACGCACCGCCCGTGATAGGCATTCGGGGATCGAGCGCCGGAAAGGATCATCGATGCGTCTGCTGCTGCTGTCCAACTCGACCGCGCCCGGACGCGGATACCTGGAGCACGCGACCGACGCGCTGGGCGAAGTGCTCCAGGACGTGCGCCGCCTGGTGTTCGTGCCGTTCGCGCTGGCCGACCACGACGGGTACACGGCGATCGTCGCCAAGGCGCTGGCCCCGTTCGGCATCGAGGTCGCCGGCGCCCACCAGGACGATCCGATCAGGTTGCTGAACTCCGCGCAGGCCGTGTTCACCGGTGGCGGCAACACGTTCCGGCTCCTGCGCGAACTGTACCGCCGCGAACTGCTCGCCCCGATCCGCGACCGCGTCGCGCACGGCACCGTCTACATCGGATCGAGCGCGGGCACGAACGTCGCCTGCCCCACCATCCGCACCACCAACGACATGCCGATCGTGCAGCCGCCGACGTTCGACGCGGCCGGGTTCGTGCCGTTCCAGATCAACCCGCACTACCTCGACCCGCAGCCGGGATCCACACACATGGGCGAGACCCGTGAGGAGCGCATCGAGCAGTTCCTCGAGGAGAACGACGTGCCGGTGCTGGGAATGCGCGAAGGCACCTGGCTGCGCCGCGAAGACCGGTCCCTCACGCTGGGCGGCGACGACGCCGGCGCCCGCCTGTTCCGCCGCGGTTCCGAGCCCGCCGAGTTGCGGCCGGACGCGGACCTCAGCGACCTTCTAGCGTGCGAGATCGCCTGAGCTCGTCCGCCAGCTCGGCGCGGCGGGCCAGGACCTCGTCGCGCGACTTGGCCATGTCGTGCAGCACCGACTTGCGCTTGCGCAACGGCAACCGGTCCACGTAGAGGCCGCCGCCGAGGTGGTCGGTCTCGTGCTGCAGACACCGCGCGAAGTAACCCCGGCCCTCGACGACCAGCGGCTGCCCGTCCTGGTCGACCCCGCGCACGACGGCGTGGTCGGCGCGCGGCAGCTTCGCGTACGGGCCGGGCACGGACAGGCAACCCTCCGGCGCCTCGATCAGCCGCCTGCTGTCGACGGGCTCCTCGTCGAGCACCGGGTTGAGGATGTGGCCGATGTGCCGGTCGCCGTACTCGTCCCAGCAGTCCCACACGAACAGTCGCAGGTCGACGCCCACCTGGTTGGCCGCAAGGCCGGCGCCCTCGGCCACGTACAGCGTGGCGAACATGTCGTCGATCAGGGCCGACAGCTCCGGCGTGCCGAACTCCGCCGCCGCGCGGCACGGTCGTGCCAGGATCTCCTCGCCGATCTCGGTGATCCGCCGCGGCGTCCCGCGTCGGGCTTCCGGCAGCACCCGCGGGCAGTCGCCGACCGGCTGCCCCTGCACGTAGACGGCCATGCACCCCTCCTTGCAAAGCACTTTGCAAAGTAGCACACTTTGCAAAGTGGAGAACCGACCCGAGTCGAAGCTGCCCGACCACCCCGTCCGCGTCGCGCTTCTGGACCTGCTCGCCGAGCTGGGCACCGTCACCGCGAACGAGGCCGCCCGCCGCCTCGGGTACAGCTCCGGCCTGTGCTCGTTCCACCTGCGGCAGCTCGCGCGGGCAGGCCTGATCGAAGAGGCGCCGCGCGGCCGGGGGCGAATCAAGCCGTGGCGGCTGCGCTGGGATTCCGCGCAATCCCCGGACCCGGACGATCAAAGCTTCTCGGCCGTCCTGCACCTGACTCCGCACGAGCTGGCGGAACTCACCGCATCCGTGCGAGAATTGATCAAGCGTTTTCCGGAACGCGCATCCGGGGATCCCGATTCCCGGCCGGTCGAAGTCAATTTCTCCGCGTTTCTGGCGCCCGTGAACCGCACCCGTCAATAAAAGGTTCAACGGAGTTTCAGCAGCCGAGACAACCGTTTGCTACATTCGGATGACGATGCTTCGTGACCGCTCCGGCCCGTGCCTACCATGGTGCAACTGCGAGCGACGGGATGCGATCATGACAACGCACATCGATTTTCGCCCCGCGGACAGCTGCTTCGGCTGCCTCGTTCCCCACGAGCAGACCCCCGCCGACGAGGAATGGTGTTTCGACGCGCAGGGCCACCCGCTTTGCGGGCAATGCGCCCGCGACGAGCAGATCATTCACGAACCGTGGACGGGCCCACCGGAGGCCCGCCGCGCCGAATGGGATTTGGTGCAGGACCTGTCGTATTTCCTCCATTGACCTACCGCGCACGGCGAACTGTGCCGGGTGGGCTAACCTGAGCAACGCCAATGGCGTCGAGGTCAGCTTGTGCGGGGAGGTGAGCGCGATCGCGGACACCACGGCCCGCCCCACCGTGAGCAGGCGGCGCGAGGTCAGCCACACGAGCGCGCGGTCGGTGCTGATGACCGTGCTCGGCGAGTTCGTGCTGCCCCGCGACCGCCCGGTGTGGACCTCCACCCTCGTCGACGTGCTCGGCATGTTCGGCGTCGAGGAGAAGTCGGCCCGCCAGGCCCTGGCCCGCACCGCGGCCGAGGGCTGGCTGGTGTCGCAGCGGCAGGGCCGGCGCGTGCGCTGGTCGCTGACCGCGCCGGGACGGCGGCTGCTGACCGAGGGCGCCGAGCGCATCTACGGCTTCGGCCGCGCGGACACCCCGTGGGACGGCACGTGGCTGATGCTGCTGGTGTCGGTGCCCGAGACTAAGCGGGACCTGCGGCACAGCCTGCGCACGCGGCTGACCTGGGCCGGGTTCGGGTCGCCGACGCCCGGCGTGTGGATCTGCCCCGACCCGAGCCGCCAGGACGAGGCGAACTCCATCGTGCGTGAGCTGGGTCTGGACGCGGAGGCGATGTCGTTCGTCGCGTCGTACGGCCGGATCGGCGACGAGGACGCGATGGTCGCGCGGGCGTGGGACCTGACGGCGCTGGAGGAGCGCTACGAGGACTTCATCGACGAGTTCGCCGCGCTGGCGCCCGAGTCGGGCGAGGCGGTGCTGCACGCGCAGACCCGCCTGGTGCACGAGTGGCGGCGCTTCCCGTTCCTCGACCCGCGCCTGCCGGGCCGCCTGCTGCCCGACGGCTGGAGCGGCGCCAAGGCGGCCGAACTGTTCCACCGCAGGCACGTGGAATGGCGGCCGGTCGCGCAGCGCCACTGGGACACGCTGGTGAGCGAGGAAGAAGCGGCCTAGTCCGGCAGGTTCCCGTCGCCGCCGAGGTTCGCGACCATCCGCCGCAGGACGTTGATCGTCGTCACGAAGTCGGCGGGGTCCACTCCCTCGTGCATCCGCTCGTGGACGCGCGCGTTGCGGTCGCGGGCCCGCAGGCGGCCGGCCTCGCCGGCTTCGGTGAGCGTCAGGCCGTCCCGCTCGGTCAGCCAGCCCCGCGCGACGAGGTCGTCGAAGACCGCATCGAAGTCGATGCCCAGGTCGTCGTAGCGGGCGAGGCGCCGGACGAGCGCCTCGCGCGTCCACTCCCCCGGCTTGCCCGCGACGTGGTTCAGCGTCCACCAGTGCGGCTGGGTGAGGTCCTCGACCGCGAGCGCCTCCCGCAGCGCACCGACGACCAGCCGGTACGCCTCGCCGCTCCACGCCCCGATGGGCTGGGCGGCCACTACTTCGTCGGTGTATTCCTTGATCACGAGCCGACCGTAGAACCTCCAGCGGACTGGAGGTCAACTACAGCTCCCAGACCTCGGACTCCGGCTGCGTCAGCCGGATCGCCGTGCGCCGCACCGCTTCGGCTGCCCGGTCCTCGTCCACGTCGCCCGGCACGAACACCACGGCGACGCTGCCCGCGGCGCCGTGCGCGAGCCGGACGGGCGCGGCGATCTCGGTGAGCCCGGCGTGGATCTCGCCGACCGTGCGGACGTACCCGGTCTGCCGCGCCCAGCCCACCTCAGGACGCTCGTCCGGATGTGCGGGACCGGTGGACTGGATGGCCAGGCCGCACGCCCCGCGGTCCAGCGGCGCCCGCGTCCACGGCTGGTAGGCGACGGCGGCTCGGCGGCGGTCCGGTTCGGCCGTCACTACGGCGACGACCTGACCACCTCGTGGCACCGCGAAGAACGCCGTCGCGCCCACGGTGTCGGCCAGCTCGCCGAGCACCTCGTGCAGGCGGGCCTGGGCGTCGCCGAGGACGGTCCGCGACAGGACGAGCAGCCCGAGCCCCAGCGTGTAGCGGCCTTCAGCGGTGCGCCGCGCCAGCTGGCGGTCCTCCAGCGTGCGCAGGATGCGGTAGACGATCGAGCGGTGCAACCCGGCCGCGTCGGCGATCTGGTGGCTCGTGCGGGGCTGCCCGTCGGCGAGGACGTCCAGCACGTCGAGCGCCCGGTCCAGCGTCTGCGCGCGAACGCCCGGCTTGGTCTCCACCCCGCTCCCCTTCGTTGCCCGCGTCACTCTAACACGCTAGGCTGCTCGCATACCGAGCTCAGAACACCGATCAACGCTCGATATCAGAGCTGCCTGGGGAGGCTTCGTCGTGCCCGAGACGTCGCTCGATGACCACCCGGCCGTCGACCCGGCGCACTTCCGCCGCACCATGGGGCGGTTCACCAGCGGCGTCACGGTGGTCACCACGGTCGACGGCGAGCACGTGCACGGCATGACCGCCAACGGCTTCCTGTCGGTCTCGCTGGAGCCGCCGCTGGTCCTGGTGTCGCTCGGGCGCCGGTCGCGGATGGCCGGTCTGCTGCGCCGCACCGGGCGCTACGCGGTCAGCGTGCTCGCCGGCGACCAGCAGGACCACTCGCGGCACTTCGCCGGGCAGCCGGTCCCCGGGCTGCGCCCGGAGTTCCACCACCGCGACGGGTTCGCCTTCCTGGACGGCGCGCTGAGCCACATCGGCTGCGACGTCGTCGAGGTGCACCCGGCCGGGGACCACCTGCTGTTCCTCGGCCGCGTGACCCGTCTGTCCTATTCGGACGCCGAACCGCTGGTCTTCTTCACCGGTTCCTATCGCGCGCTGCACTGAACGAGGAGAGTTCTCAATGGCGGGAATCGGCATCGTCGGCGCCGGGATCGCCGGCCTGCACCTGGGCCTGCAACTGCGGCAGCACGACGTCCCGGTCACCATCTACAGCGACCGGACCGCGGAGCAACTGGCGGGCGGCCGCCTGCCGAACAGCGTCGCGCACCACCACACGACGGTCGCGCGCGAGCGGTTGCTCGGCATCGACCACTGGGACGCCGAGGAGTACTTCTACTTCGGCCACCACCACTACATCGGACTGCCGGACCCGTTGTCGTTCCCCGGTTTCTTCACCGCGCCGTCCCGCGCGCTGGACTACCGCATCTACCTGCCGCGGATCCTGGCGGACTTCACCGACCGCGGCGGCGACTTCCAGGTGCGACCCGTCGGGCCGGCGGACGTGGCGGAGCTGTCCGACCGCCACGACCTGGTCGTCGTGGCTTCCGGGCGGGGCAGCCTGAGCGCGATGTTCCCGCGCCGGGCGGACAAATCGCCCTACGACAGCCCGCAGCGCAAGCTGTGCGTCGGGCTCTACGAGGGCATCGCGCACTCCGAACCGCGTGGCGTCACGATGAGCATCTCGCCCGGCAACGGCGAGCTGCTGGAGATCCCGATCTTCTCCTTCGCCGGTCACGTCACCGCGCTGCTGTTCGAGAACATCCCCGGCGGTGACACCGAGGTGCTGGCCGAGGCGCGCTACGACGACGACCCGGCCGCCTTCGAGAAACTGGTGCTGGAGAAGACGCGGCAGCACCACCCGCGGACGTTCGAGCGGATCGACCCGGCGAAGTTCCGGCTCACCGGGCCGCAGGACCTGCTGCAGGGCGGGGTCCTGCCGTCGGTGCGGGAGGACTACACGCGGCTGCCCAACGGCAAGTACGTCGTGGCGCTCGGCGACGCGCACGCCGTGGTGGACCCGGTGGTCGGCCAGGGCGCGAACTGCGCGTCGTACTCGGCGTGGGAGCTGGGCCGGACCATCCTGGAGGACCAGAACTTCGACGAGCGGTTCTGCCGGAAAGTGGCGCTGCGGCGGGAGAACGTCGTGCACGCGACGGCGGACTGGACCAACCTGATGGTCCGCGTGCCGCCCGCCCCGCACCTGCTGCAGCTGCTCGGCGCGATGTCGGCGAACCAGGCGGTGGCGGACACCTTCACCGACAACTTCAGCCACCCGGACCGCCAGTGGGACATCCTCGCGTCGCCCGAACGGGTGCGGAAGTTCCTGGCCGGGCACGGGATGGCGGACTGAACTGTCGGTGGCAGGCCGTAAGGTTCCGGGCGTGATGGATTACCTGAGCATCCCGACCGCGGCCGGCACGTTCGACGCGATCGCGGCCGGGCCCGCCGGCGGCAGGCCCGTGCTGCTGCTGCATGGCTTCCCGGAGGCGGCGATCTCCTGGGAGTACCAGGTCGCGGTGCTGGGCGACCGGGGGTTCCGCGCGGTGGCGCCGGACCAGCGCGGCTACTCGCCGGGGGTGCGGCCGGAGCAGGCGGCCTCCTACGGCATGGACGAGCTGGTCGGGGACGTGCTGGCGATCGCCGACGCACTGGAGTGGTCGCGGTTCGACCTGGTGGGGCACGACTGGGGCGGCGCCGTCGCGTGGTGGACGGCGTCGGAGCACCCGGAGCGGCTGCGGACCCTGACGGCGGTGTCGACGCCGCACCCCGGCGCGCTGGGCCAGGCCGTGCGCACGGACGAGGACCAGCAGATGCGGTCGCAGTACATGCGTGACTGGCGGTCCAGTTCCACGGAACGGCAGATGCTCGCGAACAACGCCGAGGCCCTGCGGCGCATGTTCGAGTGGAAGGTGCCCCAGAGCCGGGTCGACGAGTACATCCGGCGGCTGTCCGAGCCGGGCGCGCTGACCGCGGCGCTCAACTGGTACCGGGCCAACCGCCCGCGGGCGACCATCGACAAGGTGTCGGTGCCGACGCTGTACGTGTGGAGCACGGAGGACGTCGCCCTCGGCTCGACGGCGGCGCTGGACACCGAGAACTGGGTGACCGGGCCGTACACGTTCCAGATGCTGGAGGACGTCACACACTGGATCCCGGAGGAGGTTCCGGAGGTGCTGACGGCGATGATCCTGGAGCACCTGAACGCGTTCTGACACCACCGCGGCGCCGTGCCTATTCACGGCGCCGCGCGTCGGTCTCGGGTCAGGAGCGCGAGAATTCGGCGCTCACCGCGTTCGGGCCGTCGTACTCGCGGTCCGGCAGCTTGCGGAGGTGGTCCAGCACGTCGTCCGGCGCGCCCTGGCTCTGCGCGTGGTCGACCAGCTTGTCCCGCGTGCACGGGTAGTCGACGCCGGACAGGAACTTCTGCATCTGGATCGGGTTCGGGGCAGCCATGTCCTGCTCCTTCCTGTTGTCTCTCGGTCGCCCCGGGGGCTACCCACCGATCGGGCCGTCACTCGCCCTGTTTCGGGGATCGACCCGACGGGAAGCCCGTCACCATGCGCGCGACCATCCTGAACTGCACGTTGAAGCCCTCGCCGGAGCCGTCGAACACCGACGCGCTGGCCGAGGTCGTGGCGGCAGGCCTGCGCGAGCTCGGCGCCGACGTGCGGACCATCCGGCTGGTCGACCACGACATCAAGCCGGGTGTCAGCAGCGACATGGGCGACGGCGACGAGTGGCCCGGAATCCGCGAGGAGATCCTGAACTCGGAGATCCTCATCATGGCGTCACCCACGTGGGTCGGGCACCCCTCGTCGGTAGCGCAGCGGGCGATCGAACGCATGGACGCGATGCTGTCCGAGACGGGCGACGACGGTACACCGGTTGCATACAACCGCGTCGCGGGCGTGGTCGTGACCGGCAACGAGGACGGCGCGCACCACGTGATCAGCGAGATCAACGGCGCGCTCGGCGACATCGGCTTCACCATCCCCGGGCAGGCCTGGGTGTACTGGAACATGGGCCCCGGACCGGGCCCGAGCTACAGCGACACCGACCACGGGCACCAGTACGTGCACCAGGTGGCGGGCCTGATGGCGAAGAACCTCTACGCGGTGGCCGCCGCCCTGCGCGACCGCCCGATCCCGGCACAAGTCTCACGCGGCGAAGACTGAGGTTCCCGGGCGGCTGCGCGCCTGACCCGGCTCCTGGCCCAGTCGCGCCGCCGCCCTTACGCGACCGCAAAACCGCCCCCGGCGAAGACTGTGAACCACTCACCCCATTGCTCATCCCGTTCCACACGGCGAACCCACCCGGCGCACCCACCCGGGTGACAGTCCGCCGCTGACGCCCCGGAATTGTCGTACCCCCTCGCTAGTGTTCGCGGTGTCCGGAAGGGGGCGGAGATGCGAGCGGTTGTGGTGGACGGCCCGGGCGGGCCGGAAGTGTTGCGGGTGCGGGAAGTTCCGGTGCCCGAGGCGCGGGACGGCTGGACCGTGGTGCGGGTCGAGGGTTTCGGGCTGAACCGGTCGGAGCTGATGACCCGGCAGGGGCATTCGCCGAACGTGCGGTTCCCCCGGGTGCTGGGCATCGAGTGCGTCGGCGTGGTCGCGGAGTCCGCACGGCTCGCGCCGGGCACCAAGGTGGCCGCGGTGATGGGCGAGATGGGCCGGGAGTTCGACGGCGGGTACGCGGAGTACGCGCTGCTGCCGGACGATCTGCTGATCCCGGTGGAGACCGATCTGCCGTGGGAGGTCTTCGCCGCGCTGCCCGAGACGTACTTGACCGCGTGGGGGGCGCTGGAGGCGTTCGGGCCGGTGTCGCCGGGGCAGAGCCTGCTGATCCGCGGCGGGACGTCGTCGGTGGGGATGGCGATGCTGTCGCTGGCGCGGGAACGGGGGCTGGTGACCATCGCGACGACGCGGAACCGGGACAAGGTGGCGGCGCTGGAGAAGGCGGGCGCGTCGCACGTGGTGGTGGACGGCGGGGACATCGGCGCCGACGTCCGCGCGTTGTGCCCGGACGGCCCGGACTTCGTGCTGGACCTGGTCGGAGCGCCAACGGTGCCGGAGTCGCTGCGGCTGGTCAGGCGCGGCGGCACGGTGTGCGTGACGGGCATGCTGAGCGGCAAGTGGGCGATCCCGGACTTCCAGCCGGTGGCGGCGATCCCGTCGGGCACGAAGCTGACGGCCTTCCAGAGCAACGACATCCGGGGCACAGCCGGCGGCGGCGCGCTGCAGGCGATCGTCGACGGCGTGGCGAGCGGCGCGTACCAGCCGAACCTCGACCGGGTGTTCCGGCTGGAGCAGATCGTCGAGGCCCACACCTACATGGAGACCAACCAGGCCACCGGAAAGGTGGTGGTCCGGAACAACTGACCCCAGCGGCCGACAAACCCACGCCAGATCCAGCGCGACTGCTGCCACCGGCACGCAGCCGGTGACAGAAGGCCAGCCGCCGAACCACCCACGGCACTGGCCCGCCGGTTGCTGCCACCGGGAGGCACCGGCCGCAGGCGACTCGACGCACCACCCACAGCACTGGCCCGCCCGCGACTGCCCGCGCCCGCCGCCCGCGCCTCCCCAGCCGCGGCGGCCGGCGGCGCGCTGCCTGGTCATCGCGCCTGTTACGTCTTCCCGTCGCCACCCGTCATACCGGTGCCGACCCGAAACCGAGGTCGTCGGACGAGGACGAGGTCGAGAACAGGGTGCTGACGAACATCATGTCCGCGACGGTCTACGTGACCGACCAGGACCGCGCGCTGAAGTTCTACACGGAGAAACTGGGCTGGAGCGGGGCGTCGACTACCCGGGCCCGGACGGACGCTTCCTCACCGTGGGCGTGCCCGGCAGCCCGGTCAAGATCATCCTGTGGTCGCACCCAGCGGCCGCCGGACAACCGGTCGACCCGGGTGGCGCGCCGGGTCGCCGCCGGCGCACGGCTGTCCGCGGCCGCGCGCGGACGCGCGGTGCTCGTCAACGGCCGCCCCGGCTTCGTCGCCTGGAGCGAAGATGACGCACCGCTCTCGATCATCGCGTTCACCGTCGCCGACGGGCGGATCGTGGACATCGCGGTCGTGACCGACCCGGCCAAGCTCGCGGCGGCGAACCTGCCCCATCCGGCTTGACTCAACGCGACCGCATGGCCCGGTACCACCGGGGCGAAGTGTTCACGGGAGGCTTCAACGACGCACGCACCACCAGGACGTTCGGCTCGTCGCTGCGCACGAACTCGCCGAGCAGCCGCCGGAAAGCACGGCCGAAACCCTCCACCCGCCCGGCGTCCACGCCGAAAGACCGGGCCAGTCCGACGAAATCCGGCGTGTGCAGGTTGACCCCGCGGTGCGGCAGGCCCTCCCGGTCCTGGTCGAACCGGAGCATGCCGTACCCGCCGTCGTCGACGATGATCACCGTCACCGGCAGCGATTCCTGCGCCAGCGTCGCCAGATCGCCGCACCCGTACAGGAAACCGCCGTCGCCGCTGACGCACACCACCCGGCCCGCGCCGGTGGCCGCCGCGCCCAGCGCGGCCGGGAACCCGAACCCGAGCGTGCCCCAGCCCATCGGGTACGCGAACCGGTGCGGCGCGCGCACGCGGTGGAAGCCGCCCGCCCAGTAACCGGCGATGCACATGTCCGCCACCAGCATCGCGCGCTCGGGCAGCGTCTCTTCCAGCGTGCGCAGGAAATCCGCGGCCTGCGGCTCCTCGCTGCGGATGCGGCGGCGCACCTGCTCGGAGATCCGCTGCAGCCGCTCGGTCAGCTCGGCGAGCCCGGGCCGGGCCGGCAACCCCTGCAGCAGCTCGGGCACCACGTCCCGCGCGTCGCCGGCCAGGGTGATGTCGGGCGGGTAGTTCTTGGCCGCGTCCTTAGGATCGACGTTGATCACGATGAGCTTCGGCGGCTTGGGCATGAGCCAGTTCTGCGTCATCAGGCCGTCGAAGTCGGTGCCGATGCCGAGCACCACGTCGGCCTCGTCCCACAGCGCGCCCACCTCCGGCGCGTGCACGGGGTTCGGCGCGGCACACGGGTGCGCGGGCGGCAGCAGACCACGCGCGGCGAACGTCGTGATCACCGGTGCGGCCAGCTTCTCCGCCAGCTGCCCGATCACCTCTCCCGCACCGGCCCTGGCCGCGCCGCCGCCCGCCCAGATCAGCGGCCGCGACGCCATCGCCAGCATGCGCCGCGCCGCGTCGAGATCCGACACGGCCAGCGCCGGGAACGCCTCGGTCGGTTCCGGGTCCGGGCCGCGGAAACCGTTGTGCCGCAGGAAATCCGTGGGAACACCGACGTACACCGGACCGCTCTGCGGCCGCAACGCCAGCCGGGCGGCGCGCAGGACCGTGGGCGCCAGGTCCCCGGGCGTCTCGACGGTGAACGCCGCCTTCGTCACCGGCGCGAACAACGCGGCCTGGTCGCTCGTCTCGTGCAGGACACCGCGCACCATGCCCGGCCGCCGCAGTCCCGCCGGGATGTCGGTGGCGATCACCAGCACCGGCGAGCCGGACGCCATCGCCTCCCCGACCGCGGCGATCGTGTTCGCCGCGCCCGGTCCGGTCGTCACGATCGCGACGCCGAGTTTGCCGGTCGCCCGCGCGTACCCGTCCGCGGCGTACCCGGCGGTCTGTTCGTGCCGGACGCCGATCAGCCGGAGCGGGCTGTCCGCGAGCGCTTCCCAGATCGGCAGGTTGTGCACGCCCGGGAGGCCGAACGCGACCTCGGCCCCGAGCTCGAGCAGCGCGTCCACGAGGTGCTGGGCGCCGGTCTTCGTCACGCCGTCAGAGTATGGCACCCCGTCACCACTGCGGGGGCACGACCTCGTCCGGGGGCGGCGGTCCGGGCGGGGTGCCGTCGCCGAAGGGCCGTCCGCCCAGGTCGGCGCGCCCGTGCGGCTGCGCCCACCCGGAAAGGTCCGGACCATTCGGCACGATCCGCGTCGGGTTGACCTGCTCGTGCACCTGGTAGTAGTGCCGCTTGACGTGGTCGAAGTCCACGGTGTCGCCGAAACCGGGCGTCTGGAACAGATCCCGCGCATACGCCCACAGCACCGGCATCTCGGTCAGCTTGTTCCGGTTGCACTTGAAGTGCCCGTGGTAGACCGCGTCGAAGCGGACGAGCGTGGTGAACAGCCGGATGTCGGCCTCGGTGATCGTGTCCCCGACCAGGTACCGCTGGCCCGCCAAGCGCTCGGACAGCTCGTCGAGCTGTGCGAACAGGCGCCGGTACGCGTCGTCGTAGGCGGACTGCTTCGTCGCGAACCCCGCTTCGTACACGCCGGCGTTGACGTCGCGGTGCACCGAGCGGTTGATCTCGTCGATCTCGTCGCGCAACGCCTCGGGGTACAGGTCCGGCGCGCCGTCGCGGTAGTGGGCGCCCCACTGCGTGTCCAGGTCGAGGGTGATCTGCGGGTAGTCGTTGGTGACCAGCTTGCCGCTGGGGATGTCGACGATCGCGGGCACGCTGATGCCGCCGTCGTAGTCCGGGTCGGCGGCACGGTAGGCCTCGCCGAGGAACTCGATGCCCAGCACGGGATCGCGGCCGCCGGGGTCGAGGGTGAACCGCCAGCTCCGCTCGTCCTGGATCGGGTCGGCGATCGCGACTGACAGCGCTTCCTCCAGCCCCATCAGCCTGCGCACGATCAGCGCGCGGCTGGCCCACGGGCACGCGCGGCTGACGACGAGCCGGTACCGGCCCGCCTCGGCGGGCCAGCCGTCCGCGCCGTCGGCCGTGATCCGAGCCGTGAAGCGGTTCGGCGCCCGCTTGAACTCGCCGGTTTCCGGGTCCGTCGGGATGGTCATTCCCTCAGCGTAGATTGTGTTCCGGGCCGTAGCAGTACGCGTAGACTCAATGACCCTGGGCACACCAGCGCCCTGGACGGAAGGTGGTCACCGATGCCGTTGATGCCCTTCACCGACTCGATGTTCCTGCTGGTGGAAAGCCGCGAGCACCCGATGCACGTCGGCGGCCTGCAGCTGTTCCAGACTCCCGAGGGCGCCGACCACACCTGGCTGCGCAGCCTGCGTGAGGACCTGGTCAAGAACACCGACGTGCGGCAGCTGTTCCGGCAGCGCGTCGCCCGCCCCGTGAACACGCTCGGTTACGCCGCCTGGGCGAGCGACGACGACCTCGACCTCGACTACCACTTCCGGCATTCCGCGCTCCCGTACCCGGGCCGGGTGCGGGAGCTGCTGGAGCTGACGTCGCGCTGGCACAGCACGCTGCTCGACCGGCACCGCCCGCTCTGGGAGATCCACCTGGTCGAAGGCCTGCAGGACGGCCGGTTCGCCATGTACAGCAAGGTGCACCACGCGCTGATGGACGGTGTTTCGGCGTTGCGGCACCTGCAGGGCACGCTGTCCGACGACCCGGACGACCGCAGCTGCCCGCCGCCGTGGGGCTCGCGTCAGGTGCCGCGCGGCAAGCCGCCGCGTAACGCACGGTCACTGCTGCGGATGGGCACGAGTTCGCTGAAGCAGATCGCCGGAATGGCGCCGGCGGCGGCGAAGGTGGCGCGGGAAGCCTTCCGCGAGCACACGCTGCTGCTGCCGATGCAGGCCCCGAAGACGATCTTCAACGTGCCGATCGGCGGTGCGCGCCGGTTCGCCGCGCAGTCCTGGCCGCTCGGGCGGGTGCGCGCGATCGCGACCGCCACCGGGACCTCCCGCAACGACGTGGTGCTCGCGATGTGCTCGGGCGCGTTGCGGGACTACCTCATCGAGCAGCGCGCGCTGCCGGACGCGCCGCTGGTCGCGATGGTGCCGGTGTCGATGCGCAAGCCGACCGACACCGGTGAGGCCGCGGGCAACCAGATCGGCGCGGTGCTGTGCAACCTCGGCACCGACAAGCCGGATCCGGCGTCCCGGCTGATGACGATCCACCAGTCGATGCGCGAGGCGAAGCGGATCTTCAAGGAGCTGACGCCGTTGCAGGCGCTGCTGCTGTCCGGCATCAACGTGGCGCAGCTGGGCATCTCGCCGGTGCCCGGGTTCGTGAACAACACGCGTCCGCCGTTCAACCTGGTGATCTCGAACGTGCCCGGGCCGCGCAAGCAGATGTACTGGAACGGCGCGAAGCTGGACGGCATCTACCCGGCGTCGGTGCTGCTCGATGGGCAGGCGCTCAACATCACGCTGACCAACAACGGGGACAACCTGGACTTCGGGATCACCGGGTGCCGCCGGTCGGTGCCGCACCTGCAGCGGATCCTGACGCACCTGGACACGGCGCTGGAGGAACTGGAGTTCGCCGCGCGCTGACGCGGGCGGGGGCCGGCGCGCGGCCCCCGCCGGTGGTCAGGCCACGCCCTCCGGGCTGGCGCCCTCGACCTGGACGCCACGCGAGGTGATCTCCTCGATGCGGGCCAGGTCGTCGCCGGTGAGGTCGAGATCCGCCGCGGCGACGCTGTCCTCGATGTTGCGGGCCCGCCGCGCGCCGACGATCGCCACGTGGATGCCCGGCTGGTGCAGGGTCCAGGCGATGGCGAGCTGGCTGACCGTGGCGCCCTTCTCGGCCGCGAGGTTCTTCAGCTGCTCGACGACCTCCAGGTTCTTCTGGAAGTTCGCACCCTGGAAAGCGCTGGAGTTCGCGCGCCAGTCGCCGGGCTCGAAGGTCGTGCGCGGGTTGAGGGCGCCGGTGAGGAGGCCGCTGCCGAGCGGGCTGTAGACGAGGACGCCGATGTTGTGCTCGCGGCAGTACGGGAGCGGGTCGTCCTCGATCGCGCGGCGGAACAGGTGGTAGGGCGGCTGCAGGGTCTCGACCGGGCGGGTGCGGTCGAACGCGGCCAGTTGCGCGGTGTCGTAGTTGGACACGCCGACGTGGCGGATCTTGCCCGCGTCGACGAGTTCCTGGAGTGCCTGGGCGGTTTCCTCGGCCGGGGTGTCCGGGTCGGGCCAGTGGACCTGGTACAGGTCGATGTGGTCGAGGCCGAGGTGGCGCAGGCTCTCGTCGACGCCCTTGCGCAACCAGTCGCGGCGGGCGTCGCGGGGCCGGTCGCTGCCCGGGTTGATGCCGCCCTTGGTGGCGATCACGAGGCTGTCGCGGTCGCGTTTCAGCTCGTCCCGCAGGGCGCGGCCGAGGAGGGCCTCCGATTTGCCGAAGCCGTACGCCTGGGCGGTGTCGAAGAAGTTCACGCCGAGCTCACGTGCGTGCTGGATGGCCTGGACGGCCGCGTCCTCGTCGAAGGAGCCCCAGTCGCCTCCGAGCTGCCAGGTCCCGAACGCGATCCGGGAGACGTCGAGTCCGCTCTTGCCCAAAGTGGTTCTCCGCATGGTTCAAGGACAGCACATGGCGCGGTGGGGCGCATCGTGGAGCTGGCGTGGGTGGTTTGGGGTCCTTTGTGGATTTTGGTGGTGGGTGAACGGGTCGTTCATGGTTCGGCGAGTGGACCGCTCTTGCGGGTGCGACTCGCGACTCGACGACAGGGCACCTCGCGCCGCGATGAACGGGCCATTCATCACTCGCTGAGAGGCCCACTCATGCACGCGACACCCGCGACACGACGACAGGGCACCTCGCCCGGCGTGAATGGACCGTTCATCGCTCGGCGAGGGGTCCACTCGTGCGGGTGCCACTCGCGACTCGACGACAGGGCACCTCGCGCCGCGATGAACGGACCATTCACGCCTCGGCGAGAGGCCCACTCACACAGGCGCCACCGGCGGGTCGACGACAGGTGCAGCTCGCGCAGCGATGAACGGACCGTTCATCGTTCGGCGAGAGGTCCACTCATGCACGCGCCACTCGCGACGCGATGAAAGATGCAGGTCGCGCGGCGATGAACGAGCCATTCACCGCCCAGCCGGCCGCCCAGCCCACCAAACCGCAGGCCGCCCAACTCACCGTCCAGCGGGTCGGTCCGTCGGCCAGGGACGGACCTCCTCGAACAGCCTCGCCACCGCCAGCACCAGGTCATCCGAGTGCCGCGGCCCCACGATCTGCAACCCCACCGGCAGCCCATCCGCCGTCGTCCCCGCCGGGACGCTGATCGCCGGCTGTTGGGTCATGTTGAACGGGTACGTGAAGGGCGTCCAGTCCGGCCAGCCGCTCATTCCGCTGCCCGGCGGCACGTCAAACCCAGCCTCGAAGGGCGGGACGGCCACCGTCGGGGTGATCAGCACGTCGTACCGCGTGTGGAACTCGCCCATGCGGATGCCCAGCGCCGCGCGCTCCGCGTTCGCCGCCAGGTAGTCCGACGCCGAGTACGTCTTCCCCTGCTCCCACACCTGCCGCAGGCCCGGGTCGATCTTCGCCTCGCAGCCGGCCGGGAACGTGTCCAGCCACTGCGCGGCGCCGGTCGACCACAGCACGTCGAACGCCTCCCGCGGGTCGGCGAAACCCGGGTCGGCCTCCTCGACCCGCAGCCCGGCCTCGTCGAGCGCGGCCACCGCCGACGTGACGATCTGCCGCACCTCCGGGTCCACCCTGGCCCAACCCAGCGTCGGCGAGAACGCGGCGTACAGGCCCCGTACGTCCCGCCGCACGGCCTCGCGGTACGCGCCCAGCGGCGGCTCCAGCGCGTTCGGGTCCCGGTGGTCCGGCAGCGCCAGCACGTCGAGCAACAACGCCACGTCCGACACCGACCGCGCCATCGGCCCGGCATGCGACAACGCCCCGAACGGGCTCGCCGGCCACAACGGGATACGACCGTATGTCGGCTTCAACCCCACGATCCCGCAGAACGACGCCGGGATCCGCACCGACCCGCCACCATCGGTCCCGACCGACAGCTCACCCATCCCGGCCGCGACCGCCGCACCACTGCCACCGCTGGACCCGCCGGGCGTCTTCGCCGGGTTCCACGGGTTGCGCGTCACCCCGGTCAGCGGGTTGTCCGTCACGCCCTTCCACGCCAGCTCGGGCGTGGTCGTCTTGCCGAGCAGCACCAGCCCGTTCTCCCGCAGCCGCGCGGTGACCGGGCTGTCCACCTCCCACGGCTGGTCCCGGTCGACGCACGTCGAACCACGCAGGGTGGGCCAGCCCTGGGTGAGGAACATGTCCTTGATCGAAGTCGGCACCCCGTCCAGCGAGCCGATCGGGTTGCCCTCGCGCCACCGCGCCTCCGACGCCTTGGCGCCCTCGCGGGCCACCTCCGGGTCGACCAGGCAGAACGCGTTGCACTCCCTGTCCCGCTCCTCGATCGAGCGCAGCGCGGCCTCGGTCGCCTCGACGGGGCTGATCTCGCCGGTCGAGTAGGCGGCGACCAGCTCACTCGCCGTCAACAGGGTGCTCATGGTGAACTCCTCACCGATCGGACGGCACGTACCCCAGCTGCTTGTCCACGACATTACGAAGCGGGGCGCCAGTCTGCCAGCGGTGGAAGTTGTCCGCGAACACCTCGACCAGCGTGTCCCGCCACCCGATGAAGTCACCGGACATGTGCGGCGAGACCAGCACGTTCCGCATCGTCCACAACGGACTGTCGATGGGCAGCGGCTCGGTGTCGAACACGTCCAGCGCGGCGCCCGCGATGCGCCCCGTCCGCAGGGCCTCGACCAGGTCGCCGGTGACCACCAGCTCGCCGCGGCCGACGTTGACGAAACGCGCGGTCGGCTTCATCGCGGCGAACGCCGCGGCGTCGAACAGGCCCTTGGTCTCCTCGGTCAGCGGCGCCACGGCGACGACGTAGTCGAAGGCCGGCAGGTGCTCCACCAGCCGGTCCGACGCGTGCACGTCCCCGAAGTCCGGGTCCCCGGAGCGCGCCCGGCGGCCGGCACCCGAGACGCTCATCCCGACGGCGCGCAGCATCCGCGCGATCGCCCTGCCGATCGGCCCGGTGCCCACCACCAGCGCCGAGCGCCCGGCGATCCGCTCGGTCTCGCGGTGCTGCCAGCGGCTCTGACGCTGCAGGTCGAGCGACCCGTGCAGGTCCTTCGCGAAGGTGAGGATCACCCCCAGGACGTATTCCGCTATCGAGTCGTCGAACACGCCGCGCGAGTTGGTGAGCACGACGTCGCTGTCCCGCATCCCGGGGAACATCACCGGGTCCACCCCGGCGCTCGCGATGTGCAGCCAGCGCAGGCGGTCCGCCGCGTGCCAGGCCTCCGGCACCGCACGGGAAAGGAAGTCGTGGACAAAAAGGACGTCGGCGCCGCGGAGCGCGTCGGCCAGGCCGGCCTCGCCCGTGTAACGCACGACGGCCGTCGAAGCGATGCGCTGCATGGCCGGCGATTCGGTGAGGTCCCGGGCCTGGTCTTCACCGCACAACACCGCCAGCACCGGATTCTCAGTACCGATCACCGTTGACACGGTAAGAGCCGGTCGTATGATTGTCAACAATCCGAGGAGCCACCCCGGAGGCTTCCTTCAGAACGTCCCGGAGGCTGAGCCTTGGATTTCGACTTCCCTGTCTTCGACGGGCCACTGGCGCAGCGAGGCATCGGAGTCATCGCACCCTTCGACCTGGCGCTGGAGCGCGAGCTCTGGCGCTGGATCCCGATGGAGGTGTCGCTGCACCTCGCCCGCACGCCCTACGAACCGGTGCCGGTCAGCATGGAGATGGCCCAGCTGGTCAGCAACCACCAGCACCTGGCCGCCGCCACCCGCGACGTGCTGCACGTCGAGCCCGAGGTGGTCGCGTACCTGTGCACGTCGGGCAGCTTCGTCAACGGCCTGGACTACGAACGCTCCCTGTGCAAGGCGATCTGCGACGCCGGCGCGCCGGACGCGGTCACCACGTCGGGCGCGCTGGCCGAGGTGCTGCACCTGCTGGACGTCCACAAGGTCGCGGTGATCACCCCCTACGACGCGGACCTGACGGCGAGCCTGCACGACTTCCTCGCCGAGCTGAACGTGGACACCGTCTCCAGCGACCACCTCGGGCTCGGCGGCGGGATCTGGAAGGTCAGCTACCGCACGATCGCCGAGCGGATACTCGGCGCCGACCACCCCGACGCCGAGGCGATCTTCGTGAGCTGCACGAACCTCCCGACGTACGACGTGATCGAACCGCTGGAGGTGGCCCTGGGCAAGCCCGTGCTGACCGCGAACCAGCTCACGATGTGGGCTTGTCTGAGACGCATGGAGCTGCCGATCGTCGGTCCCGGCAAGTGGCTGCGCGAAGTGTCCTGAACACCGTAACGTAGGATTGTCTACAATTTGGGAGGTTTGTGCATGGCGACCGTCGGCTTCATCTACCCGGACCACGCCGCGGAGGACGACTACCCGTTCGCCGAGCGGCTGCTGGGTTACCGGATCTCGCTGCCGGTCGAGCACATCTACGGCACCGACCTGCACGCCGTGCCTGAGCTGCTCGACCTGGGCAGCGAGAAGCGGCTGGCCGAGGGCGCCGCGCTGCTCGCCAAGCACGAGCCGGACGCCGTGGTGTGGGCGTGCACCAGCGGCAGCTTCGTCTACCGCTGGCAGGGCGCGCACGAGCAGGTGGAGAAGCTGTCGGCCGCCGCGGGCAAGCCGGCGTCGAGCACGTCGTTCGCGTTCGTCCGGGCCGCGCAGGCGCTCGGTCTGAAGCGGGTCTCGGTGGCCGCGAGCTACCCGGACGACGTGGCGAAGCTGTTCGTGGAGTTCCTCGGCGCGGGCGGCATCGAGGTGGTCGCCATGTCGAGCGAGGACATCGACACGGCCGCGGAGGTGGGCAGGCTGAGCCCCGAGGCGGTCGTCGAGCTGGCGGTGGCGCATGATCACCCGGCGGCGGACGCCGTGCTGGTGCCCGACACCGCGATGCGCACGCTGGGTGTGCTGGGCGCGATCGAGGAGCGGCTGGGCAAGCCGGTCCTGACCGCGAACCAGGTGACGATCTGGGAAGGGCTCCGGCTGACCGGCCAGGTGCCCCGGTGCGAACAGCTGGGCAGACTGTTCGCAGAAGGCAGGTGAACCATGGCCCTGGCCGACATCGAACCGGTGAGCCGGGAGTCGACCGCGGCGATCATCGCGCGGCAGCTCCGCGAGGCGATCATGAACGGCACGTTCGCGCCGGGCACGCAGCTCGGGGAGACCGAGCTGGCAGGCCGGTTCCAGGTGTCCCGCGGCCCGCTGCGCGAGGCGATGCAGCGGCTGGTGTCGGAGGGCCTGCTGCGCAGTGAGCGGCACCGCGGGCTGTTCGTGATCGACCTCGAACCGGACGACGTGCACGACATCTACTCGGCGCGGTTCGCCATCGAGCGGGCCGCGCTGATCCGGGTGCTGCGGCACGGTGACCGGGAGGGCCTGGCCGTCCGGCTGCTGGATGCGGTGGAGGAGATGGCGTCGGCCACCGACGGGGACGAGGTGTCGGCCGCGGACGTCCGGTTCCACGAGGAGCTGGTGGCGGCCTCGGGGTCCAAGCGGCTCGGGCGGATGGCGCGGACGCTGCTCATCGAGACGCGGATGTGCCTGTCCGCGCTGCACCGCACGTACGCGACGAACGAGGAGCGGGTGACCGAGCACAAGCGCATCGCGGAGGCGATCGGCGCCGGCGACGAGGAGCTCGCGGTGTCGCTACTGGAGGCGCACATGGAGGACGCGGTGCAGCGCCTCGCCCCGGGGACCAGCCTGCACGCCTGAATTGTCCGGCTTCCCGTTGCGCTGTAACGGGAAGCCCGAGGCTCGCGATCTTGGTTTCGTCCGCGCGCGACGCGGTGGAACGGGGAGGATCGCGTGCGGTTCTGGGCACTGGCGGCTGCACTGGCGTTGAGCGGCTGTTCGGCAGCGGGTCCGGCCGCGCCGACTTCGGTGTCCGAGATGCCGAAGCCGAGCGGTCAGGCCCGGCTGGCGGCAACGATGCTCACCGAGGACCAGGGCACGTCGCTGGAGCTCGAGTCGCCTGGCGGACCGGTCCCGTTCATGCCGTCGCAGAACAAGAAGTTCGCGCTCGTGGCCGGGTGCGCCACTCCGTTGGCCACGGACGCGAAGATCGTGCGCGCCGAGCAGCAGACCTGGCAGAGCGACCACTACGCGCTGGACGAACTGTCCGTCCAGTACCAGGGCATCGACGCCGCCGACGCGGTGGCCGAGGTGCAGCGGGTGTCCGCGTGCCGCGCGGAGATCGGGAGCGGGAAGGTCGACCCGGTGGAGGTTCCGCCCGCGCCCGGCGTCGACGCCGCGGCCGCGTTCTGCACCCTCGGCGACTACGACATGTACTACTGCTTCCTGGCCGAGGCGCGGGAGGACCTCGCCGCGGCAGCCGAGTTCCGCTACCTCGGCATCGCTGACGCCGCCGAACAGGAGTCGGCGAGGGCCTTCACGCAGCGGCTGGCGGCGGAGCTGGCGCACGGTCTGGAGCGCGCGTGAACCGCATCGCGCTCGCCGCTCTGCTCGTCCTGCTCGTGAGCTGTTCGGCGCCCGCCTCGCCGGCCCCGCCGCCGCCTCCGTCCACTTCGGAAGCGCCGCCCGACCCGGCGCCGGTCCGCGCGACGCTCCTCACGGCAGACGAGGCGCACCGGATCGGGTTCACCTCGGCCGCCGCGCCGCAGAACGGCCCGAAGCAGCTGATCGGCGCCTGCACGCTGCCTTCCGACGCGCACATCGTCCAAACGCAGCAGAACAACTGGTACACCGGGGACATCCTGTCCGCCGGGGTCAGCCTGCGCCAGGTCACCGCCCAGTACGACGGCGCCGTGGACGTGGTCGGCGAGTTCCGGACGGGCTGCGCGAAGGGCGTGGAAGTCCCGTTCGCGCCCGGTGCCGCGTCCTGCACGGAGACCGAATCCGCCTTCGACGAGCGCACCTGCGTCCTCGTGATGGCGCACGGCGACCTGGTCACCGCGGCGGTCCTCGACGTCACCGGCAACGCGCCGGGCAAGGTGCGCACCACCGCCCAGAACGCGCTCACCGCGCTGACGGCCCTGCTGCCCACCGCCGTGAGCCGGGCGTGAGGCGCCTCGCGGCGCTGCTCGCCGCCGTGCTCGTCCTCGCCGGGTGCAGCACCGAGATCGCCGGCACCGCGGACGTTCCGGGGCCGGGCACCGGGCCGGTCGTGTCCAAGTACGATCTCCAGCAGCGGCTCGTCGGCGCCATGCCCACCGACCCCGAACTCGCCCAGCTGGGTCTGCACTGGTCGTCCCCGCCACTGCCGTTCATCGAATCGGAGAACTCGCACTACAAGTTCATCTACGACTGCCCGAGCTACCTGCCCTCGGACGTCGCCATCCAGGCCGCCGAGTACGGCACCGCGGCTTCGGGAAGCTTCGACCACGGCGCGACGCTTTTCGTCATGACCGCGTCCTACCGCGGCCCCAGCGGCCCCACCGCCGTGTCCCAGGCGCGCACGTTCCGGGGCTGCATCCAGCTACCCGGAGCCGTCCGGGTCCCGCTGCCGCCGCTCGTCGGCGCCGACGAGCAAACCGCCTTCTGCGGGGACACGACGGACTCCTTCGGCTTCAACCGGGTCTGCATCCTGCTCCTCGCCAGGCAGAACGCGGCGACGGTGGCGACCTACGTCGTCGGCGACAAGAACCCGGCCGTCCCGCCCGCTCAGATGGAGACCGACCTGCCGCGCGTCGGGCAGATGCTCGCCACCGCGCTCACCCGCGCCTGACTCAGCCCTCGATCGTCCGCCCGACCACCGCGCCCAGTGCCGTCGCCGCGCCCGCGCTGCCCAGCGCCATCCCCCACCCGATCGGGCCGAGCGGCGTGCAGCCGAAGAACTGGCTGACCCCGGGCGTCTGGATCACGGCCGCGAGCAGGGCCACCGAGCCGAGCGACGTCGCCAGCACCGACCGGTTCCAGCCGCCCGTCAGGAGCGTCTGCCCGAGCTGCGTGCCGACCAGCCCGGCGAGCGCGACCGTGCTCGCCCGGCGGCCGCGGCCCGTCGCCCGCGCCAGCATCCA
>NZ_JBEXTZ010000119.1:0-23652 GCF_040614195.1 Amycolatopsis sp. NPDC006125 | reverse complement strand
CGAGACACCGCGTCAAGGCGGGAAAGCGTGCCTTGACCCGGTGGCTCGGCAACCGATTTGGCTGGGGATCGGGTTGCGGGAGGGGAGTGGTTCGGAGGGTGAGGGGCTTTCGTTGCCGGGCGGCGGTTTTGTGGTTGGTCAGCCGGCCAGGGTGATTGAGCCCAGGCTTGTGAAGTGTGCGGCGATGCGGGCGCCCGATGAGATCGGCACGGCGTCGGTCAGGCCGCCGGTCAGCACGATCCACCCCTCCTCCAACGCCAGGCCCCGTTCCGCCAGTGCGTTGGCTGCCAGCGCGAGCGCCTCGCCGGGGTGCCCGAGCACCGCGGCGCCGGTCGCGCTGTCCACGATCGCTCCGTCGGCCTCCAGCAGGCACGCCTCCAGCGTCAGGTCCAGCCCGGCGGGCGCGACCCCCACCGAGCCGACCCGGAAGACGCTCGACGAGGCGTTGTCGGCGATGGTGTCGGGCGCGGCGAACCGGAAGTCGGCGTACCGCGAGTCGATCACCTCGATCCCGCCGTACACCCGGTCCACCGCCGCCATCGCGGTGGCCGCCGTGACGCCGGGGCCCGCCAGGCGCGAGCCCAGCACGAACACGATCTCCGGCTCGGCCCGCGGGTGGATCAGCTTCGGCAGCGGGTCCGCGGCGGGCAGCACCATGGCGTCGGTCAGCCAGGCCATCACCGGGCGGTCCACGCCCATGCGCTCCTGCTTCGCCTTCGACGTCAGGCCCAGTTTGAGCCCGATCAGCTTTTCGCCGCGCGCGAGCCGCAACCGCAACGCCTCGTCCTGCACCGCATACGCCGTGCGCACGTCCAGGCCGGGCCACTCCTCGGTGATCGGGCCGCGCGCCGTTCCCGCGTCCTCCGCCGCCAGCAGCACCCGCGCCGCCTCGGCGATGCTCCACCCGGTCACGCGTCCTCCTTCGACCCGAACACAGCCGTCACACTGCCCAGCCCCGCCACCGTCGACACCACGGTGTCACCCGGGCGCAGCGGGATCGCCTTCGTCATCGACCCGGGCAGCACCACGTGCCCCGGCTCCAGGTCGATCCCCAGCGGGCCCACGGTGTTCGCCAGCCACACCAGCGCGTTCAGCGGCGACCCGAGCACCGCGCCGCCCGCCCCGGTCGCCACCAGCTCACCGCCCGAGTGCAGGGTGCAGCCGGCCAGGCGCAGGTCCACCGAGGACAGTGCGGTCGGCCTGCTGCCCAGCACCACTCCGCCGGAAGAGGCGTTGTCGGCGATGGTGTCGACGATCGAGATGCGCCAGTCCTCGATGCGCGAGTCCACGATCTCCAGCGCGGGCACCACGAAGTCGACGGCGCGCACCGCGTCGGCCACCGTCACCCCGGGCCCGGACAGCTTCCGCCCGAGCACGAACGCGATCTCCGGCTCGATGCGCGGCTGCAGGAAGCTGCCGACCGGGATCGGCTGGTGCTCCAGGTGGAACATGGTGCCGGTGAGGTGCCCGTAGTCGGGCTGGTCGACGCCCATCTGACGCTGCATCGCGGCCGAGGCCAGGCCCACCTTGTGGCCCTTGATCTCGTCGCCGCCCTCGGTCCACACACGCACCTGGTCGAGCTGGATTCGGTAGGCGTCCTCGACGGTCGCGCCCGGGTAGGTCTCGATCAGGGGCGCGATGGGCTTGCCCGCCGCGTAGGCCTGCAGCAGGAGGTCGGCCGCCTCCCGCACCGCTGTCGCATCCATGGCCTGAACTCTCGTGGCCACCCCGGCGGATCGCAACCACCGCGTCCCGCTGGGCGGCACGCCTCAGACCCGCGCCCCCTGGTCCGCCGCGACGATCTCGGCCGCGTTCGGGGCGTTGTCCGGATCGGTGAGCCACTGCAGCGCGACCCCGACCAGCAGCGAGTAGTAGTGCGAGCCGACGATCCGCACCCGGTCCGGGGCCGCGTCCGGCCCCAGCCCGGCGAACGCCTGCGCCAGCGCCGTGCGGGCGGCCTGCTGGCCACGCGCGTTCATGTCGCGGATCTTCTCGTCGTGCTGCAGGTAGGCGACACCCTCGAAGTTCACGAACCACAGCTGCCGGTTCGCCTGGATCGACTCGATGATCCGGCCCCAGCGCGCCTCGTTCGTGTCGCCCTCGCCGAGCGCCTGGAACAGCAGCTCGCCCCACTCGGCGTTCAGGTCGTTCAGCGCCCGCGTGAGCAGGCCCTCCTTCGACCCGAAGTGGTAGTTGATCGACGCCAGGTTCGCGCCGGAAGCGGCGGCCAGGTCACGCGCGGTGGTGCGCGCGTAGCCGGCCCGGAGGAGGCATTCCCGCGCCGCGATCAGCAAGTTCTCCCGGTGTCCCATGTGTGCTACCGTATCATATAAACGTTCGTTTAAAACGTTCGTTCAAGGGTTGGAGAAGGGATCTGACATGGGGACTCCTGCTGTGCGCATCCGGGGCTTGCGCCGCAGATTCGAGGGGGAAGCGGGGCCGGTCGACGCTCTGCGTGGCATCGACCTGGACGTGCCGAGGGGCTCGTTCACGGCGATCATGGGCCCGTCCGGGTCGGGCAAGACCACGTTGCTGCACTGCGCGGCCGGGCTGCGGACGCCGACCGCGGGCACGGCCGAGCTCGACGGCGTGAGCCTCGCCGGGCTCGACGAGACCAAGCTGGCCGAGTTGCGCCGCAGGCGCGTCGGCTTCGTGTTCCAGGCGTTCAACCTGCTGCCGGCGTTGACCGCGAAGGAGAACGTCGAACTGCCGCTGCGGCTGGACGGGCGCAAGCCCGACCCGCGCCGGACCGCCGCCCTGCTCGAGCGCGTCGGGCTGGGCAACCGCGGCACCCACCGGCCGGACCAGCTCTCCGGCGGCCAGAAGCAGCGCGTCGCGGTGGCGCGCGCGTTGATCACCGACCCGGAGGTCGTCTTCGCCGACGAGCCGACCGGTGCGCTGGACATCCGCAGCGCCCGCGAGGTCCTGAGCCTGCTGCGCGCGCTCGCCGACCAGGGCCAGACGATCATCATGGTGACGCACGACCCGGTCGCGGCGTCCTTTTCGGACCGGGTGCTGTTCCTGGCCGACGGCCTGATCGTCGACCAGATGGCCCGCCCCGCGGCGGCCGCGGTCGCCCACCGCATGGCGACCCTGATCGAGTCGGCCGAGCGGGCCGCCGCGATGGGGGTGAACTGACGTGGTGAGCCTCGCCCTGCGGCTGTTCCGCCACCACCGCGGCGCGGCGGTCGCCACCGGCCTGATCGCGTTGATCGGGATGGCGCTGGTGTCGACGATGACCACGCTGCTCGCCACCGGGCTCGCGGACGGCACGGCCGGGGCGGACCGGTCGTTCCTGACCCAGTTCCCGATGATCATGGGCGGCTGGGTGGTGGCGATCGTCGTCTTCGCGATGGTGTCGACGATCGGCGTGACGCTCGGCGGCCGCGCCGCGGAGATCGGCGGGCTGCGCCTGATCGGGGCGACGCCGCGGCAGATCCAGGTGATGGTCTCGGCGGAGACGCTCGCCGTCTCGGCGGTCGCCGCGCTGCCCGGTCTGCTGCTGGGTTACCTGCTCGGCTGGATCGTGCTGGCCGCGGTCCGGTCCTCGGGGCTGGTCGCCGGCTCCACGGCCTACGCGCCGGGTCTGGCGCTGCCGGTCGCCGGGGTCGTCGTCGTGCTGCTCGCGAGCATCGTGGCCGCGTGGATCGGCAGCCGCAGGATCGCCGGGCGGAGTCCGGTCGAGGGGCCCGCGCCGGTGCTGAGCAAGCGGTCCCGCCGGTCGCCGCGCCGCATCCTCGCGGCCGTGATGCTGATCGCGGGGATCGGGTCGTCCTCGGCCGTCCTCGCCATGGACGCGGACGACATCGCGACCACCGCGATGACCGGGCCCGCCACCGTGCTCGTCGCGATCGGGCTCGCGGTGCTCGCGCCGGAGCTGGTCGTCCTGGTGAACCGGGTCCTGAAGGTCCTGTCACCGCGCGGCGCGGCGGGGCACCTGGCGGCCGTCAACCTGTCCGCGGCGCCGGAACGGGTGCGGCCCGCGGTCACCTTCCTGACGCTGCTCGTCGGCGTGTCCGCCGGGACGCTCAGCATGCAGGGCATCGAGAACCGGCACTCGGCCGATGGCAGCACCGCGCAGGTCCTGGCGTCGATCAACTACCTGGTGGTGGTCCTGATCGCGGTGTTCATGGCGATCGCGCTGACCAACAACCTGGTGGCGGCGCTGGGCAGGCGGCAGGAGGAGTTCACGACCATGTCGCTGATCGGGTCGACCTCCGGGCAGACCCGCGGGATGCTGCTGCGGGAGATCGTCGCCGCGACGCTGGTCAGCGTGATCGCAGCCGGCGTCGGCGCGCTGGTGTGCGTCACCCCGTTCGCCGTCGTCAAGACGGGCAGCCCGGCGGCGGCGTTCGCCGCCGGGCCGTACCTGCTGAGCATCGTGCTCGGCGCGGTGATCGCGCTCGGCGTCACCACGGTCGCGGGCAACCGCGCGGTCCGCACGGCCGCCGTGCACTGACCTGGTGGCCCGCCAACGGGGACGGGCCACCAGGCGCGCTCACTTCTGGTGCGGTGCCACGTAGTCCTTGGCGTCCGCGGCCTCGAACAGCGGCTTCACGTACTTGATGCCGCCTTCGACGCCCGCGTCGGGCTGCGCAACGTAGACCTCGCGGGTCGGCGGCGCGCCGGGCTTCGAGAAGTCCAGCGCCGCGACCAGGTCACCGGTGTCGGCGGAGGTCGTCTGCTGCAGCGCGGTGAGGATGCCGTCGCGGGTCAGGTCCTTGTTGTCGCAGGCCTTCCTCAGCACCGCGCCCCACACCTCGGCCACCGCGTAGCCGTAGGGGACACCGGCGTTCGGCGCCTCCGGGAACTTCGCGGCCTTGTACTTCGCCAGCACGTCCTTCGCCTTCGGCACGTCCGCGGCCACCGGCACGCTGCTGGCCACGACGTAGAGCCGGTCCAGCGCGTTCGCGGCCGGGCTGCTCAGCAGCACCGGGTCGAACGTCGGGTTGTTGCCCAGCAGCGGCACGTTCAGCCCGAGCGCCTTGTTCGCCGCCGCCACCGAACCGGTCTGCGCCGGCGTGGTGGTCAGCATGATCGCCTTGACGCCCTCACCACGCAGACCCGTGACGATGTTGGTCAGGTCGTTGTCCGAGGAGGTGATCTTGACTTCGCGCAGGTTCATGCCGTGCTTCTGCGCGTAGTAGCGGGCGCCGCGCAGGCCGTTCGCGCCGTACTCGCCGTCGATGTAGATGTGCCCGACCGTGTCGCCGTCTTTGATCATGCCCTGTTCCTGCAGGTAGGACATGCCGTCGATCATCTCGACGTCGTAGGTGGTGCCGACGATCATCACGTACGGGTTGTCCAGCAGCTCCGACGACCAGGACGCCGGGGTCGCGGTCGTCTTGTCGGACTTGATGTTCTGCTTCAGCGCGGCCATGATCGGCGACCCGACGATCTGGACGAACCCGAGCACCTTCGGCTCCAGCTGCGGGTACAGGGTCTTCGCGGTGTCGGCCTTGTAGGCGTGGTCGACGATCTCCAGCTTGACCTGCCGCCCGCACACGCCGCCTGCCGCGTTGAAGTCGTTGACCCACAACTGGTTGCCGTGCGTGATGCCGATCGAGAGGTTCTTGAACGGGCCCGTCATGTCGGTCATGACGCCGAGGGTGATCTCGTTGGCGGTGACGCCGAGATCGGTCTTGACGCCGGAGGCGTCCGAGCCGGACGATCCCTGATCGCCCGCCTTGGTGCCGCACGCGGCGATGGCCAGCATCGCCGCGAGGACCAGGGAAAGCCGTCGCTTCATCGGGACGTTCCTTCCTTCTTCCGTTCCCTGTGCAGGCCGCCGGTGATCCGGCGCCCGATCGCCGCGAGCCCGCCCGGCTCGAAGAGCACGACGAGGATGATCGCGGCGCCGTAGACGAAGGTGCTGACGAGGATCGGGGTGAACGCGCCCTCGCCGCTCCCGGTGA
The DNA here is from genome assembly GCF_040614195.1 of Amycolatopsis sp. NPDC006125. Lineage (NCBI taxonomy): Bacteria > Bacillati > Actinomycetota > Actinomycetes > Pseudonocardiales > Pseudonocardiaceae > Amycolatopsis > Amycolatopsis sp. NPDC006125. Next base: position 17,737 of record NZ_JBEXTZ010000119.1, on the reverse strand, counting down.
AGATCCCCAGCTGTGTCGAGTAGAGCGAGAGCACCTGCGGCAGGCCGAACACGATGAGCGCGCCGACCAGCGCGCCCCCGATCGAGCCGAGGCCGCCGATGATGACCATCGCCAGGTAGGCGATGGAGACGTTGATGCCGTACGTGCCGAACTCGTTCTCGTCCGGCTTGAGGATGTCGAACCACAGCACGGTCATCACGCCGGCCAGCCCGGCGTAGGCGGAGGACACCGCGAACGCGCCGGCCTTCGCCCGGGCGACGCTGACCCCCATCGCGGCCGCGGAGGCCTCGTGGTCGCGCACCGCGCGCCAGGACCGCCCGACCCGGCTGTTGACCGCGCCGCGCGCCAGCACGAACGCGATCACCGTCAGGGCCAGGTACAGGTACCACATCTTCTCGGCCTGCCGGAACGGCACACCGAGGATCACCAGTCCGCCCGAACTGTCGAAGGTGAACCCGAACAGCTCGAACGGCGCCGGGGTGCGGCCGGTGGACGTGCCGCCGGTCAGGCGCTCCGCCGACTGTCCGAAGTAGAGCCCGATGAACACCAGCGACAGCGACGCCACCCCGAGGTAGATGCCGCGCAGCCGCCCGGACACCGGCGCGAACGCCAGGCCCAGCACGGCGGTGAACGCGACCGCGGCCAGCAGCGACAGCAGCGGGTCCACGCCGAAGCCGATCACCCGGCCGTCCTCGGTGCCGCTCGCCAGCACCGTGTACGTGGTGCCGCCGGCGAGCAGGAAGAACGCGTGCGCCAGCGACAGCTGACCGGCCTGCCCGACCAGCATGGTCAGCCCGATCGCGCCGACCGCGCCGGTCATCATCCACTGGCCGGCCTTGAGCCACTCCGCGCCGAGGTACAGCGGCAGCACCAGCAGCACGGCCAGCAGCACCAGCCAGGCGAGCAGCCGCAGCCAGCGCACCGACTTCGCCGGGGCCTTCGCGGGGGCGTCCGCGACCGTGGCCCGCATCGCCAGCTCAGACACGGGTTATCTCCCTCGTTCCGAACAGCCCGGACGGCCGGAGCACCAGCACCAGCAGCATCACCAGGAACACCGCGCTCTTGGAGAAGTCGAACGAGATGTACTCCGCGGACAGGGCCTCGACGAGCCCCACGACCAGCCCGCCGACGATCGCGCCCGCGGTCGAGTCGAGCCCGCCGAGGATGGCGGCGGGGAACGCGGCGAGCGCGATCGAGTGCGTACCGCGGGACAGGCCAGCGCCGGAGAAGTCCTGGGTGGCCAGGAACAGCACCGCGACCCCGGCGAGCAGGCCGGCCACCAGCCACGCGGTGGCGGTCACCTGGCGGCTTCGGATGCCCATCAACGCGGCCGCCTCACGGTTCTCCGCCTGGGCGCGCATCGCGACACCCCAGTTGGAGAACTTGAACGCCAGGTAAAAGGCGGTGATCAGCACCGCGGCCACGAGCATCGCGACCAGGTGCGTGCGGAACAGCGTGATGCCGGCGACCTGGATCGGCTTGGCGTCCCACGCCTCGCCGAGGAACGGCACGCCGACCCCGAGGCGCCGCACGATCTCCTCGGTCACGATCACGTCGATCCCGATCGTGAGCAGCGCGAGGCTGTTCGGATCGGCCAGCTTCGTGCGGGACAGCAGCAGCCGCTCCACCACCAGTGCCAGCAGCCCGGCGCTGACGATGCCGACCAGCGACGCGCCCACCCAGCCCAGCGATTCGCGCGTGGCGACGACCAGGTAGCCGCCGAACAGCACCAGCGAGCCGTGCGCGAAGTTGATCACCTCGGTGGACTTGAAGATGATCACGAACCCCAGCGCGAGGAGCGCGTAGACCGCGCCCTTGCCGAGGCCGTTCACCGCCAGTTGCAGGAACGTGTCCATCTACGCGGCCTCCGTTCCCAGGTATGCCCGGATGACCTCCGGATCGTTCTGCACTTGGTTCGGCGGGCCGTCGGCGATGCGGCGGCCGAAGTCGAGCACCGTGACCCGGTCCGCGATGCCCATCACCAGGCCCATGTCGTGCTCCACCAGCAGGATCGAGATGCCCAGCTCGTCACGCACGTCGTGGATCGTGGCCGCCAGGTCGGCGGTCTCCGCCGCGTTCATGCCCGCGGCCGGCTCGTCCAGCAGGAGCAGCACCGGTTCCACGGCCAGCGCGCGGGCGATGTCCACGCGCTTGACCTGGCCGTAGGGCAGCGCGGCCACCGGCGTGTGCAGCAGCCTGCCGATGCCGAGGAAGTCGCAGATCTCCTTGGCCCGTTCGGTGTGCTTGCGCTCGGCGCGCACCGTCCACGGCGCGCGCAGGGCGCACTCCAGGAACCCACCGCGGGTGAGGGCGTGCCTGCCGAGCATCACGTTGTCCAGCACGGTCGATCCGGGCGAGAGCGCCGCGTTCTGGAAGGCCCGGCCGATGCCGAGCTTCGCCATCTTGTGCGGCCGCATGCCGGTGAGCTCCGTGTCGCCGAGCAGCACGCGGCCCTCGGTGGCGCGGTACAGGCCGCTGATCACGTTGAAGCAGCTGGACTTCCCGGCGCCGTTGGGCCCGATGAGGGCGTGCAGCGAGCCGGGCACCACGGTGAAGGAGACGTCGTCCAGCGCGGTCAGCCCGCCGAAGCGGAGCGTGAGGTGCTCGACGCGCAGTTCCGGGATCATCCGCCCCACCTCGACAGGAAGTGCTTGCGCGGCCCGGCGTCGGCCTCCGCGACCTGGGTTTCCGCGTGCCCGCCCAGGTACAGGCGCTGGACGTCTTCGCTGCGGGACAGCTCGTCGGAGCGCCCGGCGAGCGCGACGGTGCCGACCTCCAGCACGACGGCGTGGTCGGCGACGTTCAGCGCCATCACCGCGTTCTGCTCGACCAGCACCACCGAGGTGCCTTGGGCGTGGATCTCGCGGATGATGCCGCTGATCTGCTCGACCACCTTCGGCGCGAGGCCGAGCGACGGTTCGTCGAGCAGCAGCACCTGCGGGGTGGACATCAGCGCCCGTCCGATCGCGAGCATCTGCTGCTCGCCGCCGGAGAGCAGTCCGGCGCGCTGCCGGGCGCGCTCGCCCAGCACCGGGAACAGCTCATGCACGCGTTTGCGGGCCTTGAGCCGCTGCTCCGGCGACACGGCGATGCCGCCGGCGCGCAGGTTCTCGTCGACGGACATGCGGGTGAAGATCTGGCGGCCCTCCGGAACGCCGACCACGCCGAGCCGGACGATGGCCGCCGGGTCGAGCCGGTCGATCCGCGTTTCGCCCAGCCGGACCTCACCGCGTGTGACGACGCCGCGGTGCAGCTTGAGCGTGCCGGAGATCGTCCGGAGCAGTGTGGACTTGCCCGCGCCGTTGCTGCCCAGGACGGCGAGGACCCCGTCGTCGGGGACCGCCAGGTCGACGCCGTGCAGCGCGGCGACCGAGCGGCCGTAGCGGACGTGCAGGTCTCGGACGTTCAACACCGGGGGCGCACACCTCCTCCGATTGCGTGACGGGCGTCACTCTCGGTGGCGGCAATCCTTGATCGGCCCTCGCCGGTCCGACACCCCCACTTGGAGAGGTATGCCGGACTTTTGCCCAACCGTGCCCTCTCCAAGAGGGGATGTCCGGATTGGAGCGGATGTGCGATTGTGGGCGCGTGACCGCAGAGCAGCGCGTCGCCGCGGACCGTGCCGTCGAGCACAGCAACGTGCTCGACGAGCTGCTGCGCGAGCGCGAGGGCCTGCTCGGGACCCTCGACCGGGTGATAGCCCTGCAGGGCACCGCGCACCTCATCCGGGAGTCACTGGGCGTGCACGCCGCGTTCGTGGGTGAGCTGGAGCGGCCCGGCACCGCCGTCATCCGGTGGATGGCCGGCAACCGGACCGACGCGATCCAGAACCTCGTGGTGCCCACCGGCCAGGGCGTCGGCGGCCGGGTGCTGGCGTCCGGCAAGCCGGTGAAGGTGTCGGACTACCTGCGGGCGCCGACTATCACGCACCAGTTCGACGCCCAGGTCGCGGGCGAGGGGCTCGCCGCGTTGCTGACCGTCCCGATCATCAGCCGGGTGCGCGGCAAACCGGAGACGCTCGCCATCGCCTACGCCGCGATGCGGGAGCCCGCCGACTTCGGCGACGACGCGGTGCGGCGGCTGGAGGGCATCGCCGACCAGGCCGCGTTCGCGCTGAAACTGGCCGGCGTCGCCGAGTCCGACCGCGCCGACGCGATCTCCGCCGAGCGGCGCCGGATGCAGAGCGCGCTGCACGATTCGGTCGGGGCGCTGCTGTTCTCGATCGGCGTGCAGGTGCGGAACCTGCACCAGGACGTGGCGGGCGATCCGGTGCTGGAGGGCCGGTTGTGCCGCCTGGAAGGTGACGTGTCGGCGGCGTCCCGGGCGCTGCGCGAGTCGTTGCTGTCGCTGTCGGAGTCCACACCGGAACGGGCGCTGCCGGTCGAGCTGGCCGAGCACTGCCGCTCGTTCGAGGCGCGCTGCGGGCTGCCGGCCCGGTTCGTGCAGCTCGCCCCGGTGCGGCCGCTGGACGCCGAGCGCACCGCGCTGCTGGTGTGCGCGGTGCGGGAGGGGCTGCTCAACGTCGAGAAGCACGCGCGGGCCTGCTCGGTCGTGGTGAGCCTCGGGCCGAGCGGGGGCGGCGTGCAGGTCGTGGTCGCCGACGACGGCACCGGCGAGGACGCCGAAGACTCGCCCGGCACCGGGATGGGCCTGCGCTCGCTGGCGGAGCGGGCCGCGCGGCTGGGCGGGCGGGTGAGCCTCGTCCGCGACGAGGACGGCGGCTGCACCCTGCGGGCCTGGGTGCCCGAAGTGCCATGACGGCGACGGTGCTGGTGGTCGACGACCACCCCGTGGTCCGCGACGGGGTCACCCTGCTGCTGCGGGCCGAGCCGTCGCTGAAGCTGATCGGCAGCGCGGAGTCCGGGCGGGTCGCGCTGCTGCGGGTCGGCGAGCTGCGGCCCGACCTGATCCTGCTCGACCTGCGGCTGCCGGACATGCTCGCGCCGGAGGTGATCGCCGGGCTGCGCCAGGTGCACCCCGCCGGGCGCATCGTGGTGTTCACCGCGCACGGCGACCACCAGGGGCTGCTGGCCGCGCTGGACGCGGGCGCCAACGGGTGCCTGCTCAAGGACGTGGCGGGCACCGACCTGGTGTCCGCGCTGCGGCGGGTGCTGCGCGGGGAGCGCGTGGTCGACCCGCGGATCATGCCGGACCACTCGACACGCTCGGACGCGCTGGCGCGCAGCGGCCTGACCCGGCGCGAGTACGAGGTGCTGCGGCTGGCCGCGCAGGGGCAGACGAACCCGGAGATCGCGGAGACGACCGGGCTGACGCGGAACACGGTGAAGACGTACCTGCAGTCCGCGCTGCACAAGCTGGGGGCGCGCAACCGCGTGGAGGCGATCGGGAAGGCGTCCGAGGCCGGGCTGCTGTGATCAGGCGGCGTGCGGGGTGGTGCCGGTCAGGCGACGGTAGAACTTCACGAAGTTCGTCGCCTCGGTGAAGCCGAGCTGGGCGGCCGGCGCGGCGACCGTGGTGTCGGTCGTGGCCAGCCGCCGCGCTTCGAGGGCGATCCGCTCGTCGAGGAACCTCTTGGCGCTCATGCCCCTGGCCCGCCGGACCGCCCGGTCGATGGTGCGCGCGCGCGTGGACCGCCTGCTCGTAGTCGCGCACGTGGTGCCGCCGGGCGTGGTCCGCCTCCAGGGCCGTCGCGAACCGCTGGAATACCGCCAAAGCCGTGCCTGGGACGGCTGGCGCGGCGGCGACGAGCGGGGCGACCGGGGTGCCGGGGGCGAGGGCGGCCCCGGTGAACAGCAGCAGCACCCCGTGCAGGTCCGACGCTGCCAGGACGTGGTGGACCTGGCCGGGGCGCAGCCAGAACACGCTGCCCTCGCTGAGCGCCTCCGCACGGAAGTCCACGGCGTGCCGCCCGGTGTCGCGCGTGACCAGCCCGGCGACGTGGAAGAACGGGCGGACCGGCTGGCGGCGCACCGGCGCTTCACCGCGCTACGGGCCGCGTTGCTCGCCGGGGAGCGGGTGGCGAGCTTGACCCTGGTCGACACCGCCGCGGACGCGTTCCCCGGCCCGGCGCTGGCGCAGATAGCGCAGATCCGGGACGGTTTCGCCGCCGGGGCCGTCAGCGAAACCGGTTCGGCGGTGCTGGAACTGCTCCTGGGCTCGCGCGCAGCGGAAGCACACTGGCTGCCCCGCCTGGGACGGCAGCCGGCGGAGCGGTTGAGCCGTGCGGTGGGGGCGCTGATGGGCGCGGACAGCGTGGCGCGCCGGCTCGGCGAGATCACCGCGCCGGCGCTGGTGGTGCACGGCAGCGCGGACCTGCCGATCCCGCCGGAGGCCGGGGTGGCTCTCGCCGCCGCGCTGCCGGCCGCCGAGCCGGTCGAGGTCCTGGACGGCGTGGCGCACACCCCGCCGGTCACGCACGCCGCCGGGTTCAGCGCGCTGTTGCAGCGGTTTTCGAAGGCGCACCGCTGACCGGCCACCAGGCGTGAGCCAGCGCCTCCAGCGTCGGTTTCGCCGGTGCCGGGAGGTCCTTGAAGTAGGACGCGAGGTTCGAGTAGCGGTGCAGCAGCAGGTAGGCGAGGCAGCGTGCGGGGAAGTCCTCGTCCGGGACGAGGCCGTACCCGTCCAGGAGGGCGCGCAGGTACTCGGGCGAGCCGCGGGTCACGAAGATCCCGATCGCCGCGAACTCGTACTCGGGGGCGCTGCGCATGGCGGGCTCGAAGTCGAACAACCCGGACAGCCGCCACCCGCCGCCGTCGGGGACGGCCAGCACGTGCTCGGCCATCACCTCGGTGTGCAGCAGCACCGGCGGCGGCGATCCCAGGTCGGCGGAGTCCAGGAAGGACGGTATCTGCCGGGCCCACACCTGGTCGAGTGCCGGCTGCCGCGTCACCGCCGACGCCGCCTGCTCGGTGACGAACCCGGCCCAGTTGGAGGGCCCCAGGTCCGGGACGTCCAGTGCGTGCAGCGTCGCCAGCGCCGCGCCGAGCGCGGGCGCCAGCCGGATCTGCTCGGCGACCGGCACCTCGCCGAGCGGCACGCCGGGCAGGCGGTTCATCAGCAGGTACCGCCAGCCGTCCAGCTCGCCGGTGTCCAGCACGTGCGGCGTCGCGACCGGCAAGCGACCGTCGACGACCCGCAGCACCCGGCTCTCGGTGGCGAAGTCGGCCGGGTAGGCGGGCGGGTAGAGCTTGAGGACCAGCCCGTCGCCACACGCGTAGGCCGGCAGCGACCCGGTCGCGAACCGGCTCACCTCGCCGCGGATCCCGAGCCGCCGGGCCAGCGCCTCGACGCCGGTGGCGAAGTCCTGGGGGTTCAGTGCCTCGAACTGCTCTTCGGTCTCCGCCGTCGGTAGTCCCACGCAGCGAAGATAACCGCGGCGGCCACCGGTTTTCGGTGACTGGCTGGGATGTGGTCAAGCCTCGCGGCGCCCCGAGCCGTCGGGCCAGTGCTTCGAACTGCTCCTCGGCCTCCGCCGTCGGTAGTCCCACGCAGCGAAGATAACCGTGGCGGCCACCGCCTTCCGGTGGCCGCCACGGGCACCCGCTAGGGCAGGAGCAGGAACGCCAAGCCGTTCGGCACGCCCAGCCCGGTCACGTTGTCGTAGCCGGGTGTCGTGTGGATCGTCAGGCCCGGCCAGTCCAGCTCACGCGCCGACGTGATCAGGCCGCCGCTCGCGTCCACCGAGTTCGCGTAGTCGACCCGCATCACCGCCCCGTCCACGTGGCGCACGTCCTTGATCGCCGGGGTGCCACCGGCCCGGTAGATCACCGGGTTGACGAACCCGTGGTGGAACCCGGTCAGGCTGTCCGACACCGCCATGATCCCGGCCACCAGCGGCGACGACAGGCTGGTGCCGCCGATCCGGTACTGGTCGTAGTACACGCCGTCGGGGAAGGTCTGCGTCTGCCCGACCAGGAAACCGGTGTTCGGGTCGCCCAGCGCGGAGATGTCGGGCACCACGCGGCCCTTCGCCTTGCCGCGCTGGTTCTGCGCCGCGAGCGCGTCCGGCACGACACCCCGCTGGTAGAACGGCTCGTCGAACAGCACGCTGGTGCCGCCGCCCGAACCGGACGTGTACGCGGCGGGGCCGTACGTCCCGCCGGTCAGCGTGCTCTTGCCGGTCTCCCAACCGGTTTCGAACAACGTCCGGCCGTCCTTGCCGACCGCGAGGCTCGTCCCGCCGACCGCGGTCACCCAGGCGTCCGACGCCGGGAAGTCCGCCGACGGGCTGCCCAGCCTGGCTGCCTCGTCACCGTTGTCGCCGGAGGAGAAGTAAACGCCGATGCCCTCCATCGCCGCCTGCTGCGCGATCTGCGTCCACACCCGCACCTCGGCGGCCGGGATGTCCTCGCCCGCGTCGCCGTAGGAGTTGGAGATGATGTCGGCCTCGTGCCCGGCGACGATCCAGTTCAGGGCCTCGTCGAGCGAGGAGTCCTGGCAGTCGGACCCGCCGACGTACAGGATCTTCGCGCCGGGCGCCATCGCGTGCACGGCCTCGACGTCCAGGGTCTGCTCGCCGTACCAGCCGGCCGCGTCGCACTGGTCCGGCGGCTCCTGGTCGACGTTGGCGGGGAACACCTTCTCCGCGAACTGCGACCGCCGCAGCGGGTGCGCCGGGTCGTTGCGCCTGGCGTACTCGGCGGCGTCGGCGTACAGCGTCGGCGAGGCGAAAGCGTCCACAATGGCCACCGTGGTGCCGCTGCCGTCCGCCCGCACCCCGTCCAGCCCGTAGGCCGACCGCAGCTGCGCGGGCGTGTAGCCGCACGGCGCGTACGGCCGCTGCTGCCCGTTGTAGGCCGGGTCGGTGGTGTCGGTCTTCTCGCCGTAGTAGGCGCTGCACGGCTGCGCGTTGCGGAAACCGTCGGACGGCGGCACGTCCGCGGGCGATCCGTCCGTCGTGTCCGGCTTCATCAGCGCGCCGGCCTGGTCGACGCCGATCACGCCGAGCACGTCCCCGGACAACGCGGCGGGCACCGACAGTTCCCGGTCCGCGGCCCGCAGCACCTGCCCGTCGACGCGGTAGCGCGCCAGGTCCACGCCGAACGCCTGCTCGACCTGGCCGGTGGTGCCGGTCGCCTCGACGTAGGCGCGGTTGGCGGGGACCTCGCCGATGCTGAACCCGCTGCCGGACAACCAGTTCCGCACCGCGCCGAGCGTCTCGTCGGTCGCGGCGAACCGGTCGCGCACCTGGTCCGGCGTCAGGTACCGGCGGAACGACGGGCTGGACGGGTCGGACACGGCGCGGGCGGTGGCGTCCGCGCCGGCCTGGTCGCGCGTGGTCAGGTACACCCGGAAGCTGAGCTTCGCGGACGGGGCGGACTCGGCGACCTTGGCCTGCGGGGTCGCCCACAGCGGGTGGGACAGCGGGATCACCGCGCGTCCCTGCGCGGCGGCGGTGCCCGGCACGAGCACACCACCCGCCAGCGCCAGCGACGCGACAACAGTCAATGCTCTTCGCATTGCGCAGACATTAGAACCGCGTCCGGGAAAAGCCAGCGCGTCAGCGAATTCGTTACCAGGTTACCGAAGAAAGTCGGGAACCCGGCAAACGGAATTCAGGGCGCCATCGGCCCCTTTTCGGTGACCACGGCCGTGATCAGCTCCGCCGGAGTCACGTCGAACGCCGGGTTGAACACATTCGTCCCGGGCGGTGCGACCGGAATGCCGGAAATGGTGGTGATCTCCTCCGGCGCCCGTTCTTCGATGACGATGGATTCGCCCGATTCCAATTCCGGGTCCACTGTGGACGACGGCGCCACGACGACGAAGGGCAGCCCGTGCCGCGCGGCGGCGATCGCCAGGCCGTAGGTGCCGATCTTGTTCGCCACATCGCCGTTGGCCGCGATCCGGTCCGCGCCCACCACGACGCAGTCGACCATCCCGCGCGCCATCGCGGCGGCCGCCGCGGAATCCGGCAACACCCGGTGCGGCACACCCGCCTCGGCGAGCTCCCACGCCGTCAGCCGCGCGCCCTGCAGCAGCGGGCGGGTTTCGTCGGCGAGCACGTACTCCAGACGCCCGGCCGCCTGCAGGTGCCACACCACGCCGAGCGCGGTGCCCCACCCGACCGTCGCCAGCCGCCCGGCGTTGCAGTGCGTGAGCAGGCGCAGCGGGCGGCGCGGGCACTTCTCCAGGATGAGCTCGGCGGCGCGGGCGGAGGCCTCGTGGTTGAGCCGCTCGTCCTCGCCGAGCAGGGCGAGCGCCTCGGCGAGGACAGCGCCGGGACCGTCGCCGAGCCGGGCCAGCGCGCGAGACACGCCCCAGCTCAGGTTGACCGCGGTGGGCCGGGCGGCGGCCAGCCGCTCGGCGTCCGTGCGCACCGCCGCCGGGTCGTCGGAGGCGAAGGCCGCCAGCGCGGTGCCCAGCGCCCCGGCGCCGCCGAGCGCGGGCGCGCCGCGCACGGCCAGCCTGCGGATCGCGTCGATCAGTTCGTCCACGGTGGTCAGCCGCAGCGTCCGGTACTCGCCCGGCAGGGCTACCTGGTCGATGATCTCGACGGCACCGTTCACCCAGTCGATGGTCCTGCGCACGTCTTCCATTGAACGCCATCGCGAGCCAAGCTGGGGGAGCCGCCACGAGGGAGGTGCATCCGATGACCGGTCGCACGAAGTACCTGCTCGACGAGTCGGACCTGCCCACGACCTGGTACAACGTGATCCCCGACCTGCCGGAGCCGCCGCCACCGCCGCTGCACCCCGGCACGCGCGAGCCGGTCGGGCCGGACGACCTCGCGCCGCTGTTCCCGCAGGCGATCATCGGCCAGGAAGTCACTCAAGATCGCTTTGTCGACATCCCCGGCGAGGTGCTGGACGTCTACCGGCTGTGGCGGCCATCGCCGCTGTACCGGGCGCGGCGCCTGGAGAAGGCGCTCGGCACGCCCGCCCGGATCTACTACAAGTACGAGGGCGTCAGCCCGGTCGGCTCGCACAAGCCGAACACCGCCGTGCCGCAGGCGTTCTACAACGCGGCGGAAGGCATCCGGCGGCTGACCACCGAGACCGGCGCCGGGCAGTGGGGCAGCGCGCTGGCGTTCGCGTCGGCGACGTTCGGGCTGGAGTGCGAGGTCTGGCAGGTGCGGGCCTCCTACGACCAGAAGCCCTACCGCAAGATCATGATGGAGACGTTCGGCGCCACGGTGCACCCGAGCCCGTCGAAGGAGACCGCGGCCGGGCGCGCCGTGCTGGACGCGGACCCGGACTCGACCGGCAGCCTGGGCATCGCGATCAGCGAGGCCGTCGAGCAGGCGGCCGCCGACCCGGACACCCGGTACGCGCTGGGCAGCGTGCTCAACCACGTCCTGCTGCACCAGACGGTGATCGGCGAGGAGGCTCTGCTGCAGTTCGCGCAGGCCGGCGACACGCCGGACGTGATCGTCGGCTGCACCGGCGGCGGGTCCAACTTCGGCGGGCTGGTGTTCCCGTTCCTGCGGGAGAAGCTGGCCGGGCGGATCGACCCGGTGATCCGCGCGGTCGAGCCCGCCGCGTGCCCGTCGCTGACGCGCGGCCGCTACGCCTACGACTTCGGCGACACGGCCGGGCTGACGCCGCTGCTGAAGATGCACACCCTGGGTCACGACTTCATCCCGGACCCGATCCACGCCGGCGGCCTGCGCTACCACGGGATGGCGCCGCTGCTGTCGCACATCTACGAGCTGGGCCTGGTCGAGGCGCTCGCGGTGGGGCAGCAGGAGTGCTTCGCCGCCGGGGTGCGGTTCGCCCGCGCCGAGGGCATCATCCCGGCGCCCGAGCCGACGCACGCGCTGGCGGCCTGCATCCAGGAAGCGTTGCGCTGCAAAGAAACCGGGGAGGAGAAGGCGATCCTGACCGCGTTGTGCGGGCACGCGCACCTCGACCTGCCCGCCTACGCCGCGTACCTGTCCGGGCAGATGACTGACAATGAACTGCCCGAGTCCGCGCTCGCCGACTCGCTGGCGGGGCTGCCGTGACCTCGGGCGAGCACGCGTCCCTGACCTACACGTCGTACCTGGCGCTGGACGACCTGCTGGCCGCGCAGCACCCGCGGTCGGAGGAACACGACGAGCTGCTGTTCATCGTGATCCACCAGGTGTACGAGCTGTGGTTCAAGCAGATGCTGCACGAGCTGGCGCACCTGCAGGCCAGGCTCGAAGCCGGCGACACCGCGCACGCGATCCGCACCCTGCGGCGGGTGCTGACCATCCTGAAGGTCGTGGTCGCGCAGATCGACGTGCTGGAGACGATGACGCCGAGCCAGTTCACCAGTTTCCGCACCCGGCTGGACGCGGCGAGCGGGTTCCAGTCGGCGCAGTTCCGGGAGCTGGAGGCGGTGCTGGGCCGCCGCGACGCGGGGATGGTCGCGCACTACCCGGAGGACAGCCCGGCGCGGAAGCGGATCGCGGCGGCGATGGCGCGCCCGTCGCTGTTCGACTCGTTCCTGACCTACCTGTCGGTGCACGGCTACGACGTCAGCGGCGACCGCCGGAAGCTGCTGCTGGGGGTCTACACGGACGACGGCGGGCCGGCCACGGTGGCCGAGCACCTGGTCGACCTGGACGAGGGCGTGCAGGAGTGGCGGTACCGGCACGTGAAGATGGTGGAACGCACGATCGGCGACAAGGCTGGCACGGGCGGCTCGTCCGGCGCGAAGTACCTGCGGGGGACGCTGTTCAAACCGCTGTTCCCGGACCTGTGGGCGGTGCGCGCCGACCTGTAGCGGCCGCGAACGACCAGCCCGGCGCGGCACCGGGGAACTCGCCGGGCTGGGGAACTCACCGGGCGCGGCACCGGGACTCGCCGGGCGCGGCGGGTTGGCTGTTCAACGTGGCGAGTTGGCCAGTCCCGGGCGGTCAGGCGTCGCGCAGGCGGGCCAGCAGCGGGTCCAGCGCGGCGGGGTCCTCGACGTGCGCGTTGTGCCCCAGCCCCGGCAGGATCACCGCGCCGTCCGGCAGGTGCTCGGCCGGGCACATCGGGTCGTGTTCACCCGCCGCGAGAACCACCGGCGCCCGCGCGGCGGCGAGCAGCCCGTCCAGGTCCGGGGCACCCACCCCGAACGCCGCCTGGTCCAGCGCCAGCCGCCAACCCTCGGTGCGCTCGCGGCCCCCGCCCGGCGCGCCCCCGTCCGGCGCGTGTTCAGCCACCGCCGAGCCCTCCACCAGCCCGCTGTCCACGATCGGCGAGTCCGCGGGCACCAGGCCGTGCAGCCCGGAGACCTTCAGCCACCGCGCCGCGGCCTCGTCGCGGGAGCCGAACACCTTCGCCGGCCGCCCGGCCTGGTCGGCGGCCCGCGCCAGCTCCTCGTCGCTCCAGCGCACCTTCATGCCGAGTCCGCAAGCCCCGCTCACCCGCACCCCGAACCAACCGCTCGCCAGGGTGAGGGCCACCACCCCGCCGAGGGAGTGCCCCAGCACCGCCACCGTCGTCCCGGCAGGCACGACCTCGGCGACCGCGGCGGCCAGCGCCCCGAACGAATACCGGGGGAGCGGTTCCGACCGGCCGTGGCCGGGCAGGTCGGGCACGATCCAGCGGCCAGGCCACCGCTCGACCAGCCCGTTCCACACCGCCCCCGTCGCGCCGAGGCCGTGCAGGGCGAGCAGGGTCGGTCCGTCGGAACCACCGGTGCGCACGTGCATCGCCCGATCTTCCCATGGCTTTTCGCCCGAAGAACGCTAAGTTTCTCCTCAGGAGCCGACGGGAACGACCTTCCCGGGAGCTCCACCCACAACCGGTACCCCTCCGCGGCGCCACGAACGTCGCCGGACGGGTCGCAGATGAGGAGTCACCACCGTGACGGATGGAGTGTTCGGCCGCGAAAGCGGTCACGAACAGGTCGTGTTCTGCCAGGACCAGGCGACCGGCCTGAAGGCGATCATCGCGATCTACTCGACCGCGCTCGGCCCCGCCCTCGGCGGCACGCGCTTCTACCCCTACAGCCGCGAAAGCGACGCGCTCGACGACGTCCTCGCGCTGTCCAAGGGCATGGCCTACAAGAACGCCCTCGCCGGGCTCGACCTCGGCGGTGGCAAGGCCGTCATCATCGGCGACCCGGCGACCACCAAGACCGAGGCGCTGCTGCGCGCCTACGGCCGGTTCGTCCAGTCGCTCGGCGGGCGGTACTACACCGCCTGCGACGTGGGCACCTACGTCGCCGACATGGACGTCATCGCCCGCGAGACCCGCTTCGTCACCGGCCGCTCCCGCGACGACGGCGGCGCGGGCGACTCCTCGGTGCTGACCGCGTTCGGCGTGTTCCAGGGCATGCGCGCCGCCGCCGAGTTCCGGTGGGGCAGCGCGGACCTGGCCGGCCGGCACGTCGGCGTCTCCGGCGTCGGCAAGGTGGGGCACATCCTCGTCGGGCACCTCGTCGAGGCCGGCGCCCGGGTGTCGGTCACCGACGTGTCGCAGGCCGCCGTCGAGCGCGTGAAGGCCGCCCACCCGGCGGTCGAGGTCGTCGAGGACAACGCCACGCTGCTGCGGATGCCGCTCGACGTCTTCGCGCCGTGCGCGCTCGGTGGCGCGCTCAACGACACCACGGTGCCCGAGCTGGGCGCCGAGATCGTGTGCGGCGCCGCGAACAACCAGCTCGCCCACCCCGGCATCGAGAAGTCGCTGGAGGACCGGGGCGTGCTGTACGCGCCGGACTACCTGGTCAACGCGGGCGGCGTGATCCAGGTGAGCGACGAGCTGCACGGCTTCGACTTCGAGCGGGCCAAGCGCAAGGCGGCAGGCATCTTCGAGACGACGAAGGCGGTGTTCGAGCTGGCCAAGGCCGAGGGCGTGCCGCCGGCGACGGCCGCCGACCGCCTGGCGGAGCGCCGCATGTCGGAGGTCGGCAGGCTGCGGTCCATCCTTACCGTGTGACACCAGGGAAGATCTTCGAAGCGGCGGGCGTGCGGGGTTGGCTGCACGCCCGCTGCCTCGACTGCGGCGGCGAAACCGGTCACCACCCGGACGAGCCGGTCGTGCTCGCCTCCGTCGTCAAGGTTCCGCTCGTCCTCGAACTGGCCCGCCAGGTCGCCGCGGGGCGGCTCGACCCGGCCGATCGCCTGCGGGTCACCGCGGCCGACCGGCTCGGCGGCACCGGCACCGCGGGCTGCGCCGACGACGTCGAGATGAGCCTGCGGGACGCGGCGTTCTTCGCTCTCTCGGTCAGCGACAACACCGCGGCCGACCTGCTCTTCGACCGCGTCGGCCTGGACAACGTGCGCTCGCTGCTGCGCGAGCTGGGGCTGGCGGACACCCGCGTCATCGGTTCGCCGCGCGACGTCGTCGCCACCATGGCCGAGGACATCGGCGCCCGCGACGCCGCCGATTTCGCCCGCCGCTTCCCGGCTCTGTCCGCCGAGGAGGTCTTCGCCACCCGCGCACTCGACCCGCTCCGGACCTCGGCGAGCACCCCGCGCGACATGACCACCCTGCTCGCCGCGATCGCCGGCGACACCGCGGGACCGCCCGAGGCGTGCGGTTGGATCCGGCAGCTGATGGGCCAGCAGGTCAACTGGCACCGCCTCACCGCCGCCTTCCCGCCCCAGGTCCGGGTGTGGGGGAAGACCGGTTCCCTGCTCGCGGTGCGCAACGAGATCGGCGTCGCCGAGTATCCCTCGGGCGAGCGCTACGCCGTCGCGGTGTTCACGAAGGCCCCGACGCTCGAATCGCGCCTGCCGGACGTCGACCACGCCATCGGCGAGGCCGCGAAGGCCGCGATCGAGGAGATCGTTCACGAGCGCCCGAACACCACGCTCCACGGCCGCTGCACCGGGTCCTGAACCGGCGCGAGCGTGGTCACCCCGTCCCGCGCCAGCACGTCCGCCACGACGTCCGCCAGCCGCGCGGCCTCCGGGTGCGGGTTCACCGCGGGCCAGGCGACCGACATCCGCCACGACAGCGACCCCGCCGCCAGCGGCCGCCACACCACGCGCGGCTCCTTGCGCGCCACCAGACCCTGGTCGAACGCCACGCCCTGCCCGGACAACACGAGCCCCAGCAGGAACTCCGGGTTCCGCGCGTGCCGCACGTGCGACGGGCGGAAACCCTGCTCCCAGCACGTCCGCAGCGTCGCGTCGTACAGGCCGGGCGCGGCGGCCCGCGGGAACAGCACCAGCCCGTGCCCGGCCAGGTCGCCCAGCGCCAGCTCCGACCGGGCCGCCAGCGGCGAATCCCGCGGCAGGACGACCCCCAGCGGCGTCTGCACCGCCGGACCCAGTTCCAGCCCCGAGACGTCCACCGGGTGCTGCAGCAACCCGGCGTCCAGCTCGCGGTCGGCCAGCAGCCGCACCTGCTCGGTCGTCGTCAGCTCCTGCAGGTCCAGCCGCACGTCCGGGCACGCGCGGCCGAACTCGGTGAGCAGGTCGGCCAGCACGCGCCCCGCCAGCTCCGGCGGCACGCCGACCCGCAGCGCGTCGATCTCGCCGCGGTGCGCCTTCCCGACCAGCGTGCGCATCCGCTCCCACCGGGCCAGCAGGTCACGCGATTCGGCGAGCAGGATCTGCCCGGCCTCGGTCAGCTCGACGCGGCGGCTGTCGCGTTCGAACAGCCGCGCGCCGAGGTCGTCCTCGAGCCTGCGGATGCGCTGGCTCAGCGGCGGCTGGGCGATGCCGAGCCGGTCCGCGGCACGTCCGAAGTGGAGTTCTTCGGCGACCACGACGAAGTAGCGCAACGCGCGCAGTGGGTCCACCCTGCGACGATATCCGCCGGGGTATCAGGGCAGGCCAGGACTGGTCTTGGACAGCCGTACCACTTCCGTGCTGGGCTGGCGCCATGACTGATCGACTGAGCAGGCGCGGGGTGTTCGGGGCGGGCCTGGGGGCCGCCGCCGTACTCGCCGGAGTGGCGCCCGCGGCCGCCCGTGCCGCGACCGGCGGGGGACTCACGCTGCGCTGGTGGGGGAACAACAGCTGGGAGATCCGGATGCCCAGCGCCGACGGCACGACCACGAAGACCGTCCTGATCGACCCGTGGCTGACCCGCTTCCGCACCGGCACCTACTCGCCGGAGGGGGCGGACCCGAAGACCCGGCTGTCCGTGGACACCGGCCTCATCGACCACTACGTGGACAGCGGCGAGTTGCGGGCCGACCACATCCTGGTGACCCACGGCCACTACGACCACCTGACCGATGTTCCGTACCTGGCGCGGAAAACCGGGGCGACCGTGTACGGGACGGAAACGCACCTGAACCTGATGGCCGCGCTCGGCGCTCCGGAGGACCAGCTGGCGGTCGCGAGCGGCGGCGAGTTCCTCACCTTCGACGGCTACACGATCCGGATCCTGCGCTCACTGCACTCGGCGTCCGGCGCGCGGGCGGCGGTGCCGTTCCCGGGAACGCGGCCGGGTCTCGGGCTCGGCCACCTGCCAAAACCGAAATATATTCAGGATCTTGTGGAGGGCGGAACGCTCGCGTACCACGTGACCTCCGCCCGCGGCGGCAGCGTGATCGACTTCGGCGGATCGAACTACGTCGAGTCGGAACTGGACGGTCTGCGTCCGGATGTGGTGCTGCTTCCCGCCGGTGGCGGCAAGATCGCCGACTACGTGGGCCGCCTGCTGCGTGTGCTCGGGCAACCGCCCTATGTGATCCCCACGCACTGGGACGACTTCGACCACCCGCTGACCGAACCGGCCCGCGACTGGGGCGGCCTGGACGCGCTGCGGTCGGCGGTGGCGGCGGCGTCCCCGGCCTCGCGGTTCGTCGTGGTCGACCACCTGCGGACCTTCGCGCTCTGACCCGGGTCGGGGCGCGAGGGGGGGCGCGCGCAAGACCCCCCGGGAGGGCGCCACAGTAAGGGGCGAGGGGAGGGAGGCGG
>NZ_JBEXTZ010000118.1:0-23791 GCF_040614195.1 Amycolatopsis sp. NPDC006125 | reverse complement strand
AAACGCCCGGTCCCATTCCGAACCCGGAAGCTAAGCCTGCCAGCGCCGATGGTACTGCACCCCCGCGGGTGTGGGAGAGTAGGACACCGCCGAACTTAACTTGATACTCGAGGCCCCGGTCGAGAACTGTGAAAAGTTCTCCCGGGGCCTCGAGCTTTTTGTGGTGCGGTGCTGCCCCGGACGAGAGGGCAGCACCGGACGGTCAAGCCAGCAGAGCCTCCACGTCGGCGCGCAACGCCGCCATCGTTGACGTCGCATCCACTCGCACCTCAGCCAGAGCCGCCTCATCCGGCACTGGCCGCGTCACCTGCAGGTAGCACTTCAACTTCGGCTCGGTGCCCGACGGGCGGATCACGACCCGCAACCCGCCGCCGGCGATGCGCAACGCATCCGTCTCCGGCAACAGGTCCGCCATCTCCACGGCCGCGCCGGCCAGCTCCGTTGGTGGCGACTTCCGCAGGCGTGCCATGAGCTGCCCGCGGACCGACAAGTCCGTCACCCGCAACGACACCTGGTCCGTGACGTACACCCCGTGCGCGACGGCCAGCCGGTCCAGCTCCTCGAGCAGCGACCGGCCCTCGGCCTTCAGCTTCGCAGCCAGATCACAGGCGAGGGTCGCCGCGGCGATGCCGTCCTTGTCCCGCACGAAGTCCGGGTTCACACACAGTCCCAGCGCCTCCTCGTAGGCGAACACCAGCCCCTCGCCGGAGCGGGTGAGCCACTTGAAGCCGGTCAGCGTCTCCGCATACCGGGCGCCGCGAGCCCTGGCGATGTCGCCCAGCATGGCGGCCGACACGATCGTCGTCGCCACCAGCGGGTCCGGGTTGCTCGTCGTCGACAGGACGTACTCGCCGAGCAGGACCCCGGTCTCGTCCCCGCGGAGCATCCGCCACTCACCGGTCGCGTCCGGCACACCGACCGCGCAGCGATCCGCGTCCGGGTCCAGCGCGATGGCGAGGTCGGCGTCGACCTCCGCGGCCAGCGCGAGCAGCAGGTCCGTCGCGCCCGGCTCTTCCGGGTTGGGGAAGGACACCGTCGGGAAGTCCGCGTCCGGCGCCGACTGCTCGGCCACCAGGTGCACGTCGGTGAACCCGGCCCGGGACAGGGCCTCACGCAGGACCTCGGCGCCGACCCCGTGCAGGGCGGTCGCGGCGATCCGCAGCCCGCGGTGCGGCGACCGCGGGACCTGGGAAACCCGGTACAGGTACTCGTCGAGGATCTCGTCGCCGAGCACCGTCGCACCCGGTTTGCGGGGCACGCTGATCGCGCCGGGAGCGGCGGCGATCGCGGCTTCGATCTCGGCGTCGGCGGGCGGCACGATCTGGATCGCGACGTCGTCGTAGAGCTTGTAGCCGTTGTCGGCGGGCGGGTTGTGCGACGCGGTGATCTGGATGCCCGCGGCCGCGCCGAGGTGCTTCGTCGCGAACGCCACCAGCGGCGTCGGCAGGGGGCGGGGCAGGACCCGGACGTCAAACCCGGCCGCGTGCAGCACCTCGGCCGCCGCGGTCGCGAACTCCTCCGAGCCGTGCCGGGCGTCCCGGCCGACGACGACGATCCGGCCGGCGTGGCCGTGCGCGGTCAGCCAGGTCGCGACCCCGGCGGTGGTGCGGACGACGACGGCGGTGTTCATGCCGTTCGGTCCGGCCCGGACGGGGCCGCGCAACCCGGCGGTGCCGAACTCGAGCGGACCGGCCATCCGGTCGGCGAGGTCGGTCACCGCGTCGGAGGCGCCGTTCATCGCAGCGGCGAGCACGGCCTGCAACTCCTGCCGCGCGGCCGGGTCGACGTCGTCCGCGATCCAGCGGATCGCGCGGTCGCGGAGTTCGGGGGTGAGGCGGCTCATGCGCGCGCGACGAGCCGGCGCAGCAGGGTGCCCATCTTCTCGGCCGACGCGCGTCCGGCCTCCAGGACCTCCTGGTGGCTCAACGGTTCGCCGGTCATGCCCGCGGCCAGGTTGGTCACCAGGGACAGCCCGAACACCTCGACACCGGCGGCGCGCGCGGCGATCGCTTCGAGGACGGTCGACATGCCGACCAGGTCGGCGCCGAGCGTGCGCAGCATGCGGATCTCGGCGGGGGTCTCGAAGTGGGGGCCGGGCAGGCCGGCGTAGACGCCCTCGGTGAGGCTCGGGTCGATCTCGCGCGCGAGGTCACGCAGGCGGTGCGAGTACAGGTCGACGAGGTCGACGAAGTTCGCGCCGGTGATGGGGGAGGTCGCGGTCATGTTGAGGTGGTCGCAGATCAGCACGGGCTGGCCGACCTGGTAGTCGTCGCGCAGCCCGCCGGCGGCGTTGGTGAGCAGAACGGACTTCACCCCCGCGGCGGCGGCAGTGCGCACGTTGTGCACGACGCGGCCCACGCCCTTGCCCTCGTACAGGTGGGTGCGGCCGAGGAGCACCAGGGTGCGCTTGCCGTCCACGTCCACGGAGCGGACGGTGCCGCCGTGCCCGACGGCGGTCGGGGTCTCGAAGCCGGGCAGCTCACCGAGCGGGATCTCCGCCTCGGGCTCGCCGATCACGTCCGCCGCGGGACGCCACCCGGAGCCCAGCACCACTGCGATGTCGTGCTTGGCGAACCCGGTGCGCTCCGCGATGGTGGCGGCAGCAGCCGACGCCACATCTTGTTCGGTCATGGGCCCATCTTCCCAGCGGTGCGCTGCCGCCGTGCCCCAACCCAACCCAAGAAGCTGGGTGGTCATCCCGTCGCCTGACACCGGCGCGATCACCTTGAGCCAGGGCCGCAACCTGCGCTGCCAACCGGCGGCCGAACATGCCAACCTTGCGGCCCTGGCTCAAGGTGATATGCACAAACCGGAAGGCGACGGGATGACCACCCAGCGACCACCTCGTCAAGGTGGGACGAGGCACCCAACCCCTGGTCATCCCAGAGCCTGCCCGTCCGGCGAGGACATCTCTTGATCTTTAAACCCGCGCTGTCGCGCGGAAAAAGCGCCTCACGGCGCTCGAAAGGTCACCTTCCGACCACCCCCGCCCCCGATGCCTGATTGTGTTTCAGTCGCCGAGCAGGCGTGTCAAGGCGGGAAAGAGTGCCTTGACACGCCTGGTCGGCGACTAAAGATCGGCTGTGGATCGGGGGCGGGGGAGGTCTGGTTGGGTTGGCCGCTTCTGTTTCGTTGCCGGGCGGCGGTTTGTTGTTGTGGTTTTAGCGGCCGCGCTTGAGGAATTTGCCTGTGGGCTCGCCTTGGATTTTGCCGTCCGCGTAGACGTGGTTTCCCCGCACGAAGGTGTCCGTGACTCGTGCGGTCATTTCGAAGCCCTCGAACGGGGTGTATTCCTGGGTGCTTTCCGAGTCGGCCGCCCGCACGGTCCACTGGACGTCCGGATCCACCAGGGCGAAGTCCGCGTCGAAGCCTTCCGCGATCTTTCCCTTGCGCAGCAGTCCGTACCGTTGCGCTGGGTTCCACGACAGCA
The DNA here is from genome assembly GCF_040614195.1 of Amycolatopsis sp. NPDC006125. Classification (NCBI taxonomy): domain Bacteria; kingdom Bacillati; phylum Actinomycetota; class Actinomycetes; order Pseudonocardiales; family Pseudonocardiaceae; genus Amycolatopsis; species Amycolatopsis sp. NPDC006125. Next base: position 20,361 of record NZ_JBEXTZ010000118.1, on the reverse strand, counting down.
GCGCGGCGATCTTCTGCAGCGACAGGCCTCGCTTGGTGCCCTCACCCACCAGGCCGGGCAACAGGTACTCCGCGCCGCCGAAACCGGACTTCGCCAGGAAGACGTCCTCCCGGTCCGAGCCGAACTTCAGCTCGTCCCGGCAGCACGCGTGGTCGCTCACCACCCAGTCCACCTCGCCCGCCAGCACATGCCGCCACAGGGCTTCCACGTCCTCGCGCTCCCGCAGCGGCGGGTTGACCTTGCCACCGATCCCGGACGCCGTGTCGACATCCGCCAGCAGGTGGCCGATCGTCACCTCGCGGCGGAAGTCGATGTGCGGGAACGCCGACGCCATGGTCAGCGCCGCCGACAGGGCCTTCTCCGACGACAGGTGCAGCAGGTTGATGTTCGGCAACCCGGTTTCGTGCGCCAGGTACGACGCGATCGTCACCGCCAGGCCCTCCGAGTGCGGCGGCCGCGAAGCACTGTACGCCCGCAGCCCGGTCAACGAGCCGTCCTGCTCGACCATCTTCGTGTACGCCGTCATGATCTCCGCCGTCTCGCAGTGCAGCGACAACGACAGGTGCGGCGCGTACTCGGTCAGGATTTCCCGCGCCTTCTGCACCCCGCGCATCACGAACTCGAAGTGCGCGATGTCGTAACGCTCGTCCGGCGGGATCATCAGGAAATCACTCTGGCTCGTCGACCGGCCGTGCAGCCCGTGCGAACCGTAGAACATGAAGATCTTGAACGACGTGACGCCGTGCTCCTCGACGAGGAACGGGATCTCCTCGATGTGCTGCGCGCTCATCGGCGCCAGGTGGAACGCGTAATCGACGTACGCGTTGCCCGCGGACTTGCTCAGCACCTCCGGGAAGAAGTCCCGGTAACTGCCGCCCTTGTTCAGGTAGTACTGCCCGGTCCGCATGTAGGTCAGCGACGTCGTCACGCCGCCCTGCGCGCTCGCCCGGCTTTCCGTCCGCGTGTCGGTCGACAGCTCGTTGTAGATGCCCCAGTGCTGGTGCGCGTCGACCACGCCGGGGAACGCCAGCAGGCCCCGGCCGTCGATCACGCTGGCGGCGTCGTCGGCGGGCAGGTCCGGCGCCACCCGCGTGATCGTGCCGTCGTTGACGGCGATGTCCAGCAGTTCCGGCTCGCCGTCGGGGCCGTCGGGCCGGACCACCCGGACGTTGCGGACCAGCAGTTCCGTCGTTGCCATCTCTCGTTTTCCTCCGCGTGATCGATCAGGCCGGGCGACGTGCGACGTCGTTCGCGGCCAGGTACGCCAGCCCGAAAGCCGGCAGGAGCCCGTTGCCGGGCAGGTATCCGGCGGCGCCGTGACCGGAAATGCCCGCCGCCGCGCCGCCCGCGGCGTACAGGCCGGGGATCGGCCGGTCCTGGGCGTCGACGACTGCGGCGTTCTCGTTCACCAGCAAACCGCCCTGGGTGTGGAAGAGCGCGGGCACCACCCGCACCGCGGCGAGGCGGCCGGACAGCGGGCGTTCCCAGTTCGTGCGGCCGAACGAATCCGCGCGCTCACCGCGAGCGATCGCGCCGGCGACGGCCAGTTCGTCGGCCAGCTCCGGCAAACCGGTCGCCGCGGCCAGCTCCTCAGCCGAATCAGTCCACACCAGCGCGCCCGAGGCGACCGTGTCCCGGAAGTCCTGGAACGGCTGGCACTGCTCGAAGATCGTCTCGTCCAGCACGATCCAGCCGGTCGCGCCGGGCCGGGCGGCCAGTTCGGCGGCGTACTCGGAGTAGCCGCGGGTCTCGTCACCGAAGCGGCGGCCCGTCGTGTCCACCAGGACCGCGCCGTGGATGATCGTCGCCCAGCCGACGAGCGTGCCCGCGTTCGCCGCGACCGCGCCGTGGCCCTGGTAGGCGTCCAGGTAACCCATCGCGGCGCCGAGCTTCTCGCCGATCCGCAACGCGTCGCCGAGCGACTGGTCACTGCCCTGGTACAACGCGTCCGCGATCTCCGGCAGGTGCCGAGCGACCAGGTCGCGATCGGCGCCGAACCCGTTGGTGGCCAACAGGACCGCGCGGGCCGGGATCTCCTCCTCCGCACCGTCCGGGTACCGCACCACCGCGGCGCGGACACCGCCGTCACCGGTGAGCACGTCGACCAGCTTCGCCGGCGCGAGCAGCTCGATGTTCTCGTGCTCGGCGACCCGCCGGGCCAGGTGGTCGACGACCCCGGAGCCGTGCCGCCCCGGGATCGAGTGGCAGCGCGGCACCGCGTGACCGGGGTAGTTGAAGTCGGTGACCAGCGACAACGGCAGCCCCGCCGAATCCGCCATCCACTCCACCAGCGGCGCGCTCACCTCCGCCAGCGTACGGGCCAGCCGCGGATCGGCCTGGCCCTTGGTCTTGGCCATGATGTCGGCGACGAACCGCTCGGGCGAGTCGTCGACACCGGCCTCGGCCTGCCAGCGCGAACCGGCGCCGGGGAACATCGCGGTCGACATCGACGTGTTGTTGCCACGCCGGAAGTGCTCGCTGGCCTCGACCACGACCACGCTCAGCCCGAGTTCGGCGGCACGCAGCGCACCGGCCAGGCCGCCACCGGCACCCGCGACGACGAGATCCATCACGCCTCCACCGCCAGCAACCGCAGCGCCAGCGCCGTCGGATCGACGATCCGGGCAGGCAGGTCGGCGGGTTCGACGTCCACCGCCGAACAGCCGTTGATGACCGCGGTCGCGCCCAGCGACGCCAGTTCGCGCACCGCGGCGCCCAGCGCCCGGTTCCACGTGCCGGTGTCGGCGATCGCCTCGAACGGCAGGTCCAGCACGCGCGTGCCGGCGAAGTAGGGGCTCAGCCCGTAGGCGGCGATGCGCTTGCCGAACTCGGCGGCGATGGCCTCGTTGCGCACCACGGCGCCGAACCGCACGCCCTTGCCCGCGAGGTAGGTCGCGGACAGCTTCAGCAACCCGTGCACCGGCCGCGGATCCGCCGCGACGGTGTCCGGCACCGCCGGGTCGAGCACGCAGTCCGGGAAGGCCAGGTCGTAGCCCTCCCCCGCCCGGGCGAGCGCGGCGGCCACCTGGCGTTCGGAGGCGCGCACGGACTCGTCGGTGTCCAGCGAGGCCGGTGCGGCGGCGCCGACGTCGACGAGCTCGACCTCCAGGCCCGGCGGGGCGAGCCGGTCGTAGCGGGCCTGCCGCCGCCGGATCTCCTCCGCGGGCAGGTGGATGGGCGTCACCGCGAGGGCACGCATCAGTTCAGCTCCTTCTCGTCCGGTCCGGCCAGCCCGCGCAGGGCGTCCCCGGCGCGAGCCAGGCCGGGCAGCTCGTGGCTGACCGCGACGGCGCGGTCCACGAGCCCGGGCTGCCGGGGCAGCCACGTCTTCAGCAGGGCGACCAGGTCGTCCTCGCCCAGCGGGTGGTGGTCGGCGTCGCCGACCGGGTTGGGCACCTCGCGGGTGAGCGTGGTGCCGTCGTCGAAGGCGACCGTGACCCGCGCGGCGCGTTCGGCGGGCAGCCGGGCGGTCAGGTCGTCGGCCGCGACCAGCCGCACCCGCCGCGCAAGCGTTTGCACCGCCGGGTCGTCGAGGGCGCTGTCCGGGCCGACCCGCCCGGTCAGTGCCGCGGTGGCGACCACGAACGGGGTGGAGAACATCGCCGACAACCGGTTCGTCCAGTCCGTGCCGGTGAGCCCGGCACCGAGCGCGTGGGACTCGACGAGGATCGACGTGATGCCTGCCGCCGGGAACTCGCCGCGCAGCGCGAGGACCGCGTCGGCCGCCGGGTGGGTGAACGAGCAGGACGCGTGCCGCTTGAAGTAGCCGTGCTGGATGTCCCACCGCGTTCCGAGACCGGCGGTCAGCTCGCCGGGGTCGAACGAGCCGAGCAGTGTGCCGAGGGACAGCGCCGCGGTGCCGGTGTTGCGTGCCATCCCGGCGGCCGCCATCCGTGCGGCCGCCAGACCGGAGGTGGCCGAAGCGCCCATCCAGGCGTTGCGCACCGGGTTGCCGGTGGTCGCCGAATCGAAGTGCCCGGCGATCGCCATGCCCGCCGCGGTGTCGATGGCCGCGGCGGTCTGCTCCGCGTCGAGCCCCAGCAACCGCGCGCACCCGGCCGCCGCACCGGGCACACCCCAGCTGCCGTGCGGGTGCGCGCCGGGCGTCAAGGACGTCGCGCGACCGAACCGCGACGCCACCTCGTAAGCCGCCAGCAACGCCGCCGCGGTGTCCGCGCCGGTGCTGTCCAGATCCGCGGCCAGCGCGAGCACCGCGGGGAAACCGTGCGCGGCCGGGTGCCCCTTGGCGTACTTGTTGCCCTCGTCGAGCTCCAGCGACACCAAGGCCATCCCGTTGAGGAACGCCGCCGCGTCGACGGTCACCGACCGCCCGGCGCCGATCAACGGCGCCGGCCCGTCCGGCGCCCGCCACGCCGCACGCAGCGCCCGCTGCTCCGGCTGCGCCGCGCCGACCGCGGTCACCCCGAGGACGTCCAGCAGGACCAGCGCGAGCCGGTCCCGCACCACGTCCGGGGTGTCCAGTTCGGACACCCACGCGCCCAGCTGTCGAGTCGATTCGGCCGCTGTCACAGTCCCAGGTACGCCTTCCGCACCCGGCTGTCGCCGGCGAGTTCCGCGCCGCTGCCGGACAGCACGGTCGACCCGCTCTCCAGCACGTACGCGCGGTCCGCGATCGCCAGCGCCTGCTTGGCGTTCTGCTCGACCAGCAGCACCGACACCCCGTTGTCCCGGATCCGCCGCACCGCTTCGAGCATCGTCCAGGTCAGCTTGGGTGACAGGCCGGTCGACGGCTCGTCCAGCATCAGCAGCTTCGGCGCCGCCATCAGCGCGCGGGCGATCGCCAGCATCTGCTGCTGACCACCGCTGAACGTCTGCGCGATCTGCGTGCGCCGCTCGGCGAGGACCGGGAACAGCTCGTAGACCTCGGCCAGCGACTTCGCCGCCTGCGCCGGGGTGCGCGTCCACGCGCCCATCCGCAGGTTCTCCTCGACGGTCAGCGTGCCGAACAGCGCCCGGTCCTCCGGCACGTGCACGAGACCGTCGCGCACGAGCTGGTCCGGACGGCGGCCCGCGGTCGGCGCGCCGTTGAACGTGATGCTGCCGGACAACGCCTTCAACTGGCCGCAGATGCTGCGCAGCGTCGTGGTCTTGCCCGCGCCGTTCGCGCCGACCAGCGCGACGATCTCGCCCTCGCCCAGGTGCAGGTCGATGTCGTGCAGGATCCGCATCCGCCCGTACCCGGCGCACACCTTCTCAAGCGTCAGCATGGGTCGGCTCCTCACCGAGGTAGGCGTCGATGACACGCGCGTCGCTGGTGACCTCCTGCGGCGACCCGACGGCGATGACGCGGCCCTGGTCCAGCACGAGCACGCGGTCGGCGAGCCGCATCACCGCGGCCATGATGTGCTCGATGAACAGCAGGGTCACGCCCTCCTCGTCGCGCAGCCGCGCCAGCAGGTCCAGCACCGGTTCGCGTTCCGCGGGCACCAGCCCGGCGAGGACCTCGTCGAGCAGCAGGACTTTCGGCCGCGTCGCGAGCGCGCGGGCCAGTTCGAGCCGCTTGAGACCGGCGGTCGGCAGTTCCGGCGCGGCCCGGTGGGCCCACGGCCCGAGCCCGACCCGCTCGACCACCTCCAGCGCGTGCTCGCGCAGCTTGCGCCTGCCGAACCGGTGGTGCTGCGCGGCCAGGCAGACGTTCTCCAGCACGGTCATGCTGGAAAACGGCCGCATCAGCTGGAACGTGCGCACCATCCCGGCGCGGGCGATGCGGTCCGGCGCCCGGCCGGTGACGTCCTGGCCGGCGAACGCCACCCGGCCGGTGTCCGGGGCCAGCGCGCCGGAGACGACGTTGAACAGCGTGGTCTTGCCCGCGCCGTTCGGCCCGATGATGCCGAGGATCTCCCCCTCGGCCACCTCGAAGTCCACATCGGACAGCGCACGCAGCCCGCGGAAGGACTTGCCGATCCCGTCGGCCCTGACGATGCTCATCGACGCCACCTCGCCGCGATCGTTCCGACGATGCCTTTCGGCAGCAGGCGCACGATCAGGATCAGCAGCACCGCGTACAGCACCACGTCCAGACCGCTGCGCCCCTGCAGGAAGCCCAGGAACTCCGGCGGGGTGCGCAGCAGTGTCGCCGTCACGTCGGTGAGCGAACCGACGATGATCGCGCCCACCACCGGGCCCCAGATCGTGCCGATGCCGCCGATCACGACCGGCACGATCGCCTGGATCGACACCGCCGAGCCGAAACCCAGCTCCGGGTTCACGAACAGGTAGTACTGGGTGTAGAAGGCGCCGGCGACCGCGGTGATCGCGGCGGACAACGCCACCGTCATCAGCTTGTGCCGCATCACCGGCGTGCCGAGCGAGGCCGCGGCCAGCTCGTCGTCCCGGATCGCCGTCACGTACTTCCCGGCGCGGGAGTGCAGGAACACGATGCTGATCGCGACCGCCGCACCGGCCAGCACCAACGCGACCCAGAAGTACGCGGGCGAGTCGGCCTCGAACTGCAGCATCCACAGCGACGAGTCCGGGATCAGCGGAACGGTGAACCCGACGGCCTTGTTCGCGAACGCGCTGCTGGTCACGATCAGCCGCAGCATCTCGGCGAAGGCGAACGTGGCGAGCGCGAAGTACGCGCCCTGCAGCTTGTAGCGGAACGAGAAGTACCCGATGAGCACGGCGGCCGCGGCGGCCACCGCCATCCCGGCGACCATCCCGATCCACGGCGACACGTTGTGCTTCACCAGCAGGTAGGCACTGGTGTAGGCGCCGAGGCCGAAGTAGGCCGCGTGCCCGAAGCTGAACATGCCGCCGAAACCGCTCATGATGTTCCAGCCGACGGCCATCAGCAGGAAGATCAGGATCCGCACGGCCACCGCGCCCTGCGCGGGCGGCAGGATGAGCGGCAGCGGGATCGCGATCAGCACCAGCACGGCGAGGATCGCGAGCTGCCGGTTCTGCGGGCGCAGCGGCGGTGCCTTGACCTTCTCCGCGCCGGCCGGACCGGCGATGGTGATCGTGCTCATGCGCTCCTCCTTCCGAAAAGCCCCTGCGGCCGCAGGAAGAGCACGAGGATGAACACCACGAACACGCCCAGCAGCGAGGACTGGCCGCCGAGGTAGATCGTGGTGAGCTGCTCGACCAGCCCGATCAGCAGGCCGCCGACGAGCGCGCCCACGACGTTGCCCATCCCGCCGAGCACCACCACGACGAACGCGGTGATGTTGAACTGCTCGCCCAGCGTCGGGGTCACGGTGACCAGCGGTCCCGCCAGCGCGGCGGCCGCACCGGCGCACGCGGTGCCGATCGCGAAGGTGAGCGTGTGGATCCGGCGGACGTTGATGCCGACCAGTTCCGCGCCCGGCCCGTTCGCGGCGACGGCGCGGATCGCGGTGCCCAGCCGGGTGCGGCGCAGCAGCCAGTACAGCAGCGCGCCGAGCAGGATCGCGCCGAGGAACGCGTAGAGCCGCGAACCCGCGACGACCGCGCCCAGCAGCGGGAACTGGAAGTCGCCGGGCAGCGCGATGGTCTTGGGCTCGGCGCCGAAGAACATCAGCAGCCCGTTCTCCAGCAGCAGCGACAGGCCCAGCGTGATGAGCAGCTGGTTCTCCAGCGAGCTGCCGCCGGTGCCGGAGAGCAGTCCACGGTGGACGGCCGCGCCGATCAGGAACAACGCCGGGATGGCGATGACCAGCGTCAGGTAGGGGTGCATGCCGGTGGCCTGCACCATGCCGAAGGAGATGAACATCGCGACCGCGAGCAACGCGCCGTGCGCGAAGTTGACGATGTCCAGCACGCCGAAGATCAGCGTCAGGCCCATCGCGATCAGGCCGTACAGACCGCCGGTCAGCAGGCCGGTGACGACCGACTGCCAGACCACCAGCCCGCTGCCCGACTGCAGCAGCGCGACGACGATCGCGACGACGAGGACACCGCCGACGACACCGGCGCGGCCGAGGAAACCGCGGTCCTTCTTCTGGGGTGGGGAGACTTCGGGGGCGAGCGCCGCCCCCTGTGCTGTTTCGCTCATGGCCGCCACGTCACCTGGTACTCGGGCCGGGATTCGGCTTTCTCCGGGGGATAGACCTGCTTGACCTGGCCGTCCTGGATCTGCATCAGGACCGCCATGGCGTTGCGGTTGTCGCCGTTGGAGGCGAACTGGATCGGGCCCGCGCCCACGGTCAGGGGTGCGACCTGGGCGGCGGCGATGGCATCGCGGACCTTCTCCGGATCGGTGCTGCCGGCCTTCTCGACCGCCTGCGCGATCACCTGGACCGCGTCGTAGGACAGCACCGCGCCGGTCCGCATCGGATCGCCGTAGGTGCGCTGGTACTGCTCGCGCAGCGCGACGGTCTGCGGGTTGGTCGCGTCGTAGTGGTAGTTGGTGCTGAAGTACAGCGCGCCGAGATCACCGGCGTCGGTGACGAACTTAGGCTGGTCGAAGGCGCCGTTGGAGACGCCCCAGACCGCGTCGAGATCCGGTTTGACCGAGGCGATCGCCTTGGCGGCCAGCAGGCTGTCGCGGTAGTAGCCGGCCACCGCGAGCACGTCCGCGCCGGACGCCTTGACCTGCGTGACCTGCGCGGTCAGGTCGCTGACGCTCGCCGCGTCGTAGCTGATGTTCGGGCCGACCTCGATGCCCAGCTGCTCGGCCGCCGCGGTGAACGCCTCCGCGGCGCCGCTGCCGAAGTCGCTCTGCTCGTGCAGGAACGCGACCTTCTTGACGGGCTTGCCCACCTGCTGCGACACCTGCTGGAGGTACTGCGCGGCCGCCGTCGCGATGACCTTGCTGCCCGGCTGCACGCGGAACACGTACTTGTAGCCGTGGGCGTAGATCGCGTCGGAGGCGGTCACGTCCGCGACGAACGGGACGCGGTTGCGTTCCGCCACCACGGCGACGTTCGTGCTGACCGCGCTCTGGTAGGTGCCGACCAGGCCGACCGCACCGGCCGAGATCAGCCGCTGCGCCTCGCTCTGGCCGATGTCGGCCTTGCCCTGGGTGTCCCCCGTGACCAGCTCGACCTTGCGGCCGCCGAGGGACTTGATGCCGCCTGCCGCGTTGATGGCGTCCACCGCCATCTGGGCGCCGCGGCGCATCTGCTGCCCGTCCACCGCATTGGACCCGCTGACCGGGTGCAGCGCGCCGATCTTCACCGGGCCCTCGTCGCGTCCGGCGGCCGCGCCGGCGGCCCCCATCGGAGCCGAGCCCCCGCAACCGGTCGCGAGCAGGGCGCACGCACCGAGCGCGGCGATGAGCTTTCGCGCGGACATGTCACCTCGTTCCGCTTAGAGAAACATTGGGAGTGATGCGGGCTATCGTGACACCCGCCTCCACGTCAGGTCAATATCCAGTCATAACTTGACGGAGCGCCGTTATCAGTGCGAACTTGGTGACCAGCGCGATGCGTCGGCGACGAAACAGGATGTTTACCGATGTTCCTCCTGGCGAAACGACGCTCGCCGGGACGAGAAAGGCAGGTACGCCCCATGACGGGCGCATTGTCCGGGATCCGGGTACTCGACACGGCCACCCTCTTCGCCGGCCCGCTGGCGGCGACGCTGCTCGGCGACTTCGGCGCCGAGGTGATCAAGATCGAGCACCCGAAGGGCGATCCGGTCCGCAGCCACGGCGCCCAGCGCGACGGTGTCGGCCTGTGGTGGAAGATGCTCGGCCGCGGCAAGAAGGCCATCACCCTGTACCTCGGCGCGCCCGAGGGGCAGGAGGTGTTCCGGAAGATGGTCGCCGACGCCGACGTGGTGATCGAGAACTTCCGGCCGGGCACCCTGGAGCGCTGGGGCCTGGGGTACGACGAACTGCGCGAGATCAACCCCGGCCTGGTGCTCGCGCGGGTCACCGGGTTCGGCCAGATCGGGCCGTACGCGAAGCGGCCCGGGTTCGGCACGCTGGCCGAGGCGATGAGCGGGTTCGCGGCCATCACCGGGGAGCCGGACGGGCCGCCGACGCTGCCGCCGTTCGGGCTCGCCGACGGGATCGCGGCGCTGACGACGGCCTACGCGATCATGACGGCGCTGCGGGCGCGGGAGCAGACCGGGCACGGGCAGGTCGTCGACCTGGCGATCATCGAGCCGATCCTGACGCTGCTCGGGCCGCAGATCATCGCCTACGACCAGCTCGGGCAGCTGCAGGAGCGCACCGGGAACCGGTCGGTGAACAACGCGCCGCGCAACACCTACCGCACGCGCGACGGCAGCTGGGTGGCGATTTCGACCAGCGCGCAGACGATCGCGGAACGGGTGATGCGACTGGTCGGGCGTCCCGAGCTGGTCGACGAGCCGTGGTTCGCCTCCGGCGCGGAACGAGCGAAGCACGCGGATCTGCTCGACGAGGCGGTCGGGTCGTGGATCGCGCAGCGGGACCGCGACGAGGTGGTCAAGGCGTTCGAGGAGGCCGAGGCGGCGGTCGCGCCGATCTACACGGCGGCGGACGTGATGAGCGACCCGCAGTTCGCGGCGCTCGGCACGATCGCGACGGTCGACGACGACGAGCTCGGGCCGGTGAAGATGCAGAACGTGTTGTTCCGGCTGTCCGAGACGCCGGGGCGGATCACGTCGGCAGGCGCCCCGCTCGGCGCGCACACCGAGGAGGTCCTGGGCCGGTACGGGGTGGATGTCGCCGCGCTGCGGGAAAAGGGCGTCGTGAAGTGATTGCCCGCAGCTGGCTGTACGTGCCCGGCGACCGGCCGGACCGCATCGGCAAGGCACTGGCCGGGCCCGCGGACGCGGTGATACTCGACCTGGAGGACGCGGTTTCGGCTGCTGCCAAGGACTTCGCGCGGCGGACCGTGCTGGAGGCGCTGGCGTCCGCGTCGGCTTTCGTGCGGATCAACGCGCCCGGGACCTCCGCCGGTGAAGCGGACATCCGTGCGCTGGCTTCCGTCGACGGTGTGGCCGGTGTTCGGGTGCCGAAGGCCGAGGATCCGGGCGAGCTGCGCCGGGTCGCCGACGCGCTCGGGGTGCCGGTGTACCCCGTGCTGGAGTCGGCGCTGGGGGTGGAGAACGCGTTGGCGCTGGCGACCGCGCACCCGCTGGTGGCCGGGATTTCCCTGGGGGAGGCCGATTTGATGGCTGACCTGCGGGTACGGGATTCCCGCGCGCTGGCGTGGCCCCGTTCGCGGGTCGTGGTGGCGGCGCGGGCGGCCGGGTTGCCGAGCCCGGTGCAGAGCGTGTGGACGGCGGTGCGTGACCGGGACGGTCTGCGTGCCTCGACGGTCGAGGGGCGGGACGCCGGGTTCTTCGGCCGGTCGGTGATCCACCCCGCGCAGATCCCGGTGGTGCACGAGGTGTGCGCGCCCGATCCGGCCGAGACGGCGTGGGCACGTGACGTGCTCGCCGCGGAGGAGTCGGCCTGGATCGACCGCAACGGACAGTTCGTGGACGCCGCGATCGTGGCGCGCGCCCGGTGGGTGCTCGAGATCGCGGACCAGTACGTGAAGGAAGGCAAGGGTTCATGACACAGGATGCGTTGCTGGCGGCGGTGTCCGGCGGGGTGCGGTTGATCGAGCTGGGTCAGCCGTTCTTCACCGGCATGCCGACCTCGCCGAACCATCCCGGGTTCCGGATGACGTTGATCCGCAGGCACGGGGACATGGAGCGGGCGGACGGCGGTTCGGCGGCGAACGAGATCATCGTGACCGGCGGGCACGTCGGCACGCACATCGACGCGCTGTCGCACGTGAGTCATTGCGGGAAGCTGCACGGGGACGTGGACGCGGCGGAGGCCCAGCAGGGTGGCGTGTTCAAGACCCACGGCGCGGAGAACCTGCCGGGCCTGCTGAGGCGGGCGGTGCTGCTGGACGTGGCGGCGGTGCACGGGGTGCCGGTGCTGGAGGCGGGTTACGGCGTGACGGCGGAGGACCTGGAGGCGGCGGCGAAGCTGGCCGGCGCCGAGCCGGGACCCGGTGACGTGGCGTTGATCCGGACGGGCTGGGCGCGGAAGTTCTCGGACCCGGTCGCGTACATGGGCAAGGAGTCGGGCGTGCCGGGCGCGGACGTGTCGGCAGCCACGTGGCTGGCCGCGCGGGGAATCGTCGCGACCGGCGCGGACACGACGGCATACGAGCAGATCCCAGCCGGCGCGGGGCACGCGGTGCTGCCGGTGCACCGGGTGCTGCTGGTCGAGTCGGGGATCTTCATCATGGAGCACCTGAACCTGGAGGCGATCGCCGAGTCCGGCGTGCGGGAGTTCGTCTTCATGCTCGCGCCGCTGCGCATCGTCGGCGGCACAGGCTCGCCGGTGCGCCCCCTCGCGGCGGTGGCGGCATGACGCGCCCGTTCCTGCCCGCCCGTCCTCGGCGGCACAGGCTCGCCGCTGCGCCCACTTTGCGGCGGTGGCGGCATGAGGCGCTCGTTCCTCCCCCCATCCTCGGCGGCACCGGCTCACCGCGGCGCCCACTTTGCGGCGGTGGCGGCATGACGCGCCCGTTCCTGCCCGCCCCACCACCCATCATCTGCGGCACCGGCTCACCGCGGCGCCCACTTTGCGGCGGTGGCGGCATGACGCGCCCGTTCCTGCCCGCCCCACCACCCATCCTCGACACCGGCACGCCGGTGCAACCCCTCGCGGCGGTGGCGGCATGACACAAACAATCGTGCAGCGGCTGGCGGAGTTCGCGGCCTCGGTGCGGGCGAAGGGCCTGCCGTCCGAGCTGCGGGACGATGCGGCGCGGCGGGTGCTCGACGTGCTGGGCAACAGCCTCGCCGCCACGTCCGAACGCCCGGCCGCCGCGGTCGGCGCGCTCGTTCGCGAGTGGGGCGGGTCCGGCCGGGCGACGGCCATCGGGTCCGGCGATCGGCTGCCCGAGCCGAGCGCGGCTCTGGTCAACGGGACACTGGCGCACTCGCTGGACTTCGACGACACCCACCTGCCGTCGGTGCTTCACCCTTCGGCGTCGGTGGTGCCCGCGGCGCTCGCGGTCGCCGAGGCGCGTGGCTGCTCGGGCGCGCAACTGCTGGACGCGATCGGCGTCGGCGTCGAGATCACCGTGCGGCTCGGCATGGCCGGGTACGACTCCGAGCTGGGCAACTCGGTGTTCTTCGAGCGCGGCCTGCACGCCACGGCGATCTGCGGCGCGCTGGGCGCGGCGGTGGCGTGCGCGATGTTGTCCGAAGTGGACGAAGACGGCATCGCGGACGCATTGGGGATCGCGTCGAGCATGGGGGCGGGCCTGCTGGAGGCGAACCGCACCGGCGGCACCGTGAAGCGCGTGCACTGCGGGTGGGCGGCGCACGCGGCGGTGACGGCCGCGGGCATGGCGCGGCACGGCATCACCGGCCCGCCGACCGTGCTGGAGGGCCGGTTCGGTCTGCTGCAGGCGTTCTGCGGGGACCAGACCGACGTGGACGCGATCACCCGCGGGCTCGGCGACGAGTGGGAGCTGCCCGGCATCTTCTTCAAGCCCTACCCGTGCAACCACTTCACGCACGCCGGCATCGACGCCGCGCGGCGGTTGCGGGAGCGGGGCGTGGCGGTCGAGGAGATCGAGTCGCTGGAGCTCGGCGCGCCGACCGCGGTGCTGCGCACGATCGGTGAGCCGCGGGAGGACAAGATCCGCCCGCGGTCCGGCTACCACGCCGCGTTCTCCGGCCCGTACACGGTGGCGGCGGGCTTCCTCGGCGGCGGCGGGCTGGGCGTCTTCCACGACGACTTCACCGACGCGGCGGCGGCTTCCCCGGAGCGGCTGGCGTTGGCGGCGAAGGTGACCTGCGTGCCGGACACCCGGTGCGACGAGATCTTCCCGCACCAGTTCCCGGCGGTGCTGCGTGCGCGGCTGCGGGACGGCCGGACGCTGGAGGAACGGGTGGACGCCAACCGCGGCGGGGCGGCGAACCCGCTGTCCGCCGAGGAGCTGGCGCTGAAGTTTCGCCTGAACGCGACGCGCGTGGTGTCCGCGGAGGCGGCGGAGCGGATCACCGAGCTGACGTACGGCCTCGCCGGGCTCACGGACCTCGGTGAGCTGACCCGCCTCCTGCGGGCCTGAACCGCTGGTGGTGACCGCACCGGACCTGTGGCGCGCTCGCGGGTCCGGTGCGGGCGGTCAGGGGACCAGGACCAGTCGAATGGGGTTGCCCTCCTTGCGTTCCAGGTGCTCGACGGCGGTCGCGGCGTCGGCGAGGGGGTAGGTGCCGCTGATGCTGCGGCTCCATTCCAGGCGGTGGTAGCGCGCCAGCTCGATGAGCTGCTCGACCGCGCCCGGCTGGGAGCCGTAGTGGCCGAGCAGGCGCTGGCCGCGGTAGCTGAATCCGATGCCGTCGGTGACCGTGAGCGGTTTCGGGGTCAGCCCGACGAGCACGAGACGCCCGCCGAGGCCGAGGCAGCTCACGGCCTGCTCCCGGACCGCTGGCACGCCGGCCATGTCGAACGCCACGTCCAGCCCGGAACCGCCGGTGAGGGCGAGGATCTGCTCGCGCAGGGTGGGGTCGCCCGGGTCCAGCGCGAGGTCGGCGCCGAATTCCAGTGCCCGTTCCCGCGCCGCTTCGAGCGGATCCACCGCGACGATCGGGGCGGCGCCGATCAGCCGGAGCAGCTGCACCGCGTGCGCGCCGAGCCCGCCCGCGCCCCACACGCCCGCCGGCCGGGCGGGCTGGGCCTGGCCGGTGCCGGTGACCGCGCCCCACGGGGTGGACACGGCGTCCGGCACGATCGCGGCCTGCACGAACGGCAGGTCGTCGGGGATCGGGATGAGGGTGTGCTGGCTGGCGAGGGCGTACTCGGCCCAGCCACCGTCGTAGTCGACGCCGCGAGTACGGACCTGCAGGCACGGGTCGCGGAAGCGCACGCAGTTCGGGCACTGGCCGCACCGCTCCCCCGCCTCCAGTGCGACGCGCTGGCCCTCCTGCCACCGGTCCGGCACGTCGGGGCCGATCGCGTCGATCTCGCCCGCGACCTCGTGGCCGAGGGTGACCTCGGGGGTTTCGAGGAAGAGCGGCGTGAGGGTGCCGTCGATCAGGTGGACGTCGGACAGGCACACCCCGGCCGCGCGCACCTTGATCCGGACCTGGCCCGGCCCGGGTTCGGGTACCGGCACCTCGCGGACGTCGAACTTGCGCGAGCCGATCTCGAGCCTCCCGGCCAGCATGGTGGCCATGCGGGTCCTCCCGTCGTCGCGGCGGCGTTACCCCAGATGGTGTCCCAGGTGCGTGATTCTCACACGTGACTTCCTCCTTCTTGGCACGATCGGTGGCAGAATGGGAGCTGACCGGACTGGGGAGGTCGCTCATGGTGCTCCTGGTGGTTTTCGTCGGCATCATCGGTTTGCTGCTGGTCACCGCGGGGGTGCACGACCTGCGCACCCGCCGGAAGCGCCCGGTGAAGCCCTGGGCGACGGGCGAACTGGTCGAGCACCGCCGCGACCTGCACGCGGCGCAGGGCGTGGACTTCCGCGTGCGCGACCTCAGCTGGATGGCCGTGCACCGCCGCAAGCCGCGGTGATTGTTCGTGGCCGGCGCCCGGCGTGTGCTGGGGCGGGTTTCAGGGTTTACGAAGCGGGCGGCAATGGGTCAAGCGTTGCGGCCAGGGCGAGTGGGCCGAGCAGCCTCTGGTGCTAGGTGGCTGTCCGCGGGCGGGCGCGACGCGACCGCCTGCCACTGTGGCCCCGGCGAGTGGACTGAGCGCGCCACCACCGCCAGAGCGAGTGGCTGCAGGCACGGCGCCATGGGCGAGGGCATTTTGGCTGCTTGCGGGCCGCCGCCGCGGCCCGAGCGCCTGGCTGGCATTACACGCGGGGCGAGTCGGCTAAGTGCGCCACTGCGGGCGGGGCGAGTGCGTTAGGCGCGCACCCTACGGGCGGGGCAAGTGCGTTACGCGCGCGCCGTTGCGGGCGGGCGTGTGGGCGCCGCGCGGGCTAAGGCCAGGGTGGGGTGGCCGTCTGCATGAGGACGGCGCCGGCGCGGGGGCCTAGTACTGGTTGGCGTCCGCCGGGGCCTTGCCAGCCTGCGCGCCATGGCCAGCGGCCTTGTGCGTCCGCGTGGACGAGTTGTGTTGCGCGCACCTCGGGGCCGTACAGATCGACCGCGGTGCGCAGGTGCACCGATGGCACCTCGACCGCCACGGCTTCCAGCAGCAGGTTTCCCGGGCCCGGTAGGCGCTCCCCCCGGCGCCAGGTCCGGCTCGCCCGTTCGGAGCAGGTGCGCGGCGACCTCGTTGAGCACGTCGCGCGCCCGGTGGGGCTCCATGGCTGTCACCACCAGCTCCGGTCTGCCCCGGCCCGTCAGTCCCGCCGTGTAGGCCCACGGCGGCCGATATCCGTTGCCCTCGAACGAGATCACCGCCCAGCCGTGCTCGGCGATGATCTCGCACAGGTGTCGCAGGTGCCCGCCCGGCCGGTCGCACTTACCGCACATCGTCTCCCCCTCGGAGTTCGGGTCGCTGTGCGATCGACTATGCAGGGCGGCACCGACAAAAAGACAGTCCCGCCCCCGGCGCATTCACCCGATCGTGGCTAATTGGGGGAAAATTGACGGTGCAGCACCTGGTTCAGCACGTCACGGAGAACCCCAACGTGCCCGGACGGCACATCGGACACGGATCGCCAGGCCACGTAGCCATCCGGACGAACCAGGAGACATCCGGCCTCATCGAGGTCCGACACCCGGCGCCAGTCACCGTAGGCATCCCGCGCTCCGGCATCACCGATCCGCACCGCCCGCAGCGACAGCTCCTCGGCCGCGGAAACCCAGCCACCACCGGCGAGACCGGTCACCACGGTGAACGCGCCACGGCCAACGAGATCCAAAGTAGACAGACGCTCGCCGTGCTCGTCCACCAGCCACGCGTGCGGCAGCTTCGCCCCGGGCCTGGTCGAGGGCTGGTGGAACAGCTCCGGATCCCGCTCCCACACCTCCGGCGGGGCGTCGTCCGGGATCACCGCCCCCGACGCGTACCGCTGGTTCAGCTCGACGCCGTGCGCGTTGAACTCGTAGTTCTTCAGCTCGATCGCCTCGTGCAGCGCCTGCCGCCGCTTGACGCCCTCCGGATCGTCCGCCCGGCACGCCGCCAGACCGGCCACGATGCCCTCGTCGTCACCACCACCGGCGATGCCCAGCGCGGCGAAGATCGGCCCGAACTGGTCGCGGCTCAGGTTCGCCCGGTCCACGATCTGCCTGCCCACCGGCGCCCGCTCCGCCGTGTAGGTGTCGAGCAGCCCCGGCCCCGCCTCGCCGCGCAGCACCATCGCCAGCTTCCACGCCAGGTTGTAGGAGTCCTGGATGGACGTGTTGGACCCGAGCCCGTTCGACGGCGGGTGCCGGTGCACCGCGTCGCCCGCGCAGAACACCCGGCCACGCGAATACTCGGTGGCGTAGGAGTGGTTGACCGTCCACAGTGAAGTCGAGGTGATCTCGACGTCGACCGAGGCGTCGCCGACCAGGTCGTGCACGATCTGCCGCGCGGTCGCCTCGTCGACCTCCGGCGGCGGCTGCTCGATGTCGTAACCCCAGGTCAGCAGCCACTCGTCCCAGGGCCGCACCATCCGCACCAGCCCCATTCCGATGCCGCCGAGGTGCGCACCGGGCCGCATCACCCAGTACAGCACGCTCGGCCGATGCGCGACGTGCCGCGACAGGTCGGCCCGGAACACGATGTTCATGCTCCCGGCCTTGCCGCTCTGCCCGGCGATCGGCAGCCCGATCTGCTCGGCCACCAGGCTGCGCCCGCCGTCCGCGCCGATCAGGTACCGCGCGCGCACGGTGAACTCGTCGCCCCGCACCCGGTCGCGCAACCGCGCGGTCACGCCGTCCGCGTCCTGTTCCAGCGACAGGAATTCGGTGTCGAACCGCACCTTCGCGCCGCGGGCCGCGGCGTTGCCGATCAGGATGGGTTCCAGGTAGGTCTGCGGCAGGTCGATCATGCCGCACGGACTGGCCGCCGCGTATTCGCTGAGCGACCGCGGCCCGGTGCCCCACGTGCGGATGCGGCCGATCTCGTCCCCGGCCAGCGACGTGCACAGCACGGTGTCGCCCATCAGTTCCTGCGGCGTGCCCGCGGCGAGCGCCTCCTTCTCGACGCCGGCGTCCCGCAGCACCTCCAGCGTCCGCTGGTTGGTGATGTGGGCGCGTGGGGTGTTCGCGACCCAGCCGTACTTGCTGACGAGCAGCGTGTCCACGCCGTAGCCGGCCAGCAGCAGGGCCGCCGATCCGCCTGCGGGACCGCTGCCGACGACCAGGACGTCGGTGTCGTAGGTCTGCATGGAAACTCCTAGCGCGCGATGCGGAAGGTGAATTCGAGCAACCGCCACTCGCCGTCGACGGCCCGTCCGTCCGGGGTGGGGCCGTGCCGCGGGACGAAGTCCACGACGAGGGAGTCCTTGACGCCGAAGACGGTGTCGCCGCGCCCCGTCGAGGCGTCCAGGTACGGCCCGCCCTTGACGAACAGCTGCGTGATCAGCTGCTGGTGGCCCGGCGCGTTGATCATGAAGTGCACGTGCGGCGCCCGCCACGGGTGCCGCCCGGTGGCCGCGAGCATCTGCCCGACCGGGCCGTCCTCCGGGATCGGGTACTCGTTGGGCAGGATCGACCAGAACCGCACGCGGCCGTCGGCGTCGCTGCGGAAGCGCGCCCGCAGCACCGGCCCGTCGAGGTCGGGCAGCTGGACGTCGTAGTAGCCGTCCTCGTTGGCCTGCCAGACGTCGACGACGGCGTCGGGGACGGGCTTGCCGTCGGGGTCGGTGACGCGGATGTCCGCCCACATCGGCGTGCCGGGCAGTCCCCGGGCGATGTCGGTGCCCTGCTCGGCGGCCGGCGGGCCCTCGACGTAGAACGGGCCGAGCACCGCCGAGGGTGTGGTGTCCGGGGTGCGGGAGTTGGTCAGGACGTCGACCGCGCTGGACACCCCCAGCACGTCGGAGAGCAGCACGAACTCCTGCCGCGTGTCGGTGGTGATGTGGCCGGCGCGGGTCAGGAAGTCGATGGCGTACTGCCATTCGTCCTGGGTGACGTCGTTGGCGGTGACGTAGTGGTGCAGGTGCCGGACGAGGTCCGTGACCAGCTGTTTCGCGCGCGGGTCCGGCGTCTGGTCGAAGCTCGCGACGACCTGCCGGGTGAGCCAGCCCAGGTCCGGCACGGCGCGTCCGCCGCCCGGGCGGGTGCCGTGCCACGCCTGCCGCAGCAGGTCCTCGATGCCCTCGCGGGTCAGCTCGCGCGGGTTCGGGTACGGCTTGGCGGTGGCGAGTTCGGCTGCGCGCGGAACGTCGTCGAGGCTCATGCCCAGCTCCCGCAGCGACGTCGGCCCGCCGCAGCGGACGACGAGGTCGTGCACGCCGCTGGGCGCGTCGGTGGTGCCGAGCGCCGCCGCGATGCGGGTCATGACCTCGGTCGCGGCCGGGGCGTTGTAGGCCATGGCGTGCGGGAGGATCACCGTGTGGGTCTCGGCGTGCGGCAGGTCGAACGAGCCACCGAGGGTGTGGCAGAGTTTGTGGTGCAGGCTCATTCCGACGGTGGCCAGGCAGGTGCCGGCGAGCCACGCGGCCTGCAGCAGATCCGCCCGCGCGTCCACATCGGACGGTTCGTCGACGAGGACGGGCAGCGACCGGGCGATGCGGGTGATCGCGTCCAGGGCCATCCCGTCGACGATCGGGTTCGCCTGCGGTGCGTACAGCGCCTCGACCGCGTGGGCCATCGCGTTGATGCCGCTGGTGACCGAGACGGCGACGGGCAGCCCAAGGGTCAGGTCGACGTCGTAGATGACCGTTTCGGGCAGGATGGCGGGTGAGGACCGGGTGGTCTTGCGGCCGTTCTCGGTCTCGCCCAGGACCGGCGTGACCTCGGAGCCCGCGTAGGTGGTCGGCAGGATGACCTGCGGCAGGTCGGTGCGCACGGCGAGCGCCTTGGCCAGCCCGGTGGTGGAGCCGCCGCCGATCGCGACCAGGCAGTCCGCTTGGTGTTCGGTCAGGACCGCGAGGGCCTGCTCGGTGACCTCGACGGGCGTGTGCATGGCGGCGCCGTCGAACTCCGCGGCGAGCAGCGGTCCCAACGCGTCGCGCACCGGCTGCGCGGCATCGTGGAGTGGCGGGCTGGACAGCAGCAGCACCCGAGTGCCACCGAGCCGCGCCACCTCCTCGCGCACCTGAGCAACCGTCCCCGAGCCGAAAACGACCCGAGCCGGATGAGCCGAGTAGACGAAGCCCCGCATCGCGCTCCACTCCCTTGACACCGACGTGTCGACCAGTATCGGCTGTGGTGGGGAGCGGCGCCTGCACGGAATGCGCGTTCTTCGGCACAAAAGAGGCGCGAAGCGGCCTTGGGCTTTGAACAAAACCCGAGCTGGGTGGTCATCCCGTCGCCTGACACTGGACGATCACCTTGAGCCAGGGCCGCAACCTGCGCTGGGTCCGGCAGCCGAGAACACAAAGCTTGCGGCCCTGGCTCAAGGTGATATGCACA
>NZ_JBEXTZ010000117.1:0-24316 GCF_040614195.1 Amycolatopsis sp. NPDC006125 | reverse complement strand
GAGTGCTGGGGGCAGCGCCGCGGCCCGGCATGCCGGGCCCGCGTGCGTGGCGCTGCGGGCCAGGTGTCCCCTCCGCTCGGAGCAGTCGGGTCGCGGCAGGGGTTGCTGTTGTCGTTGGGGGGTATGGGCCGTCCACAGTGCACGGCCCGGTCGGTCCGCGGGCGCCGGGGGTTGACCATGCGTCGGCGGAGTGTTGGGGGCAGCGCCGTGGCCCGGCGGCGGTCCCGCGTGTGCGGTACCGG
Source organism: Amycolatopsis sp. NPDC006125 (assembly GCF_040614195.1). Classification (NCBI taxonomy): domain Bacteria; kingdom Bacillati; phylum Actinomycetota; class Actinomycetes; order Pseudonocardiales; family Pseudonocardiaceae; genus Amycolatopsis; species Amycolatopsis sp. NPDC006125. The sequence continues at coordinate 24,074 of NZ_JBEXTZ010000117.1, read as the reverse complement.
GCCAGGTATCCGCTCCGGACGCAGCCGGGCCGCGGCAGGGGTTGCTGTTGCCGTTGAGTGGTATGGGCCGTCCACAGTGCACGAACCGGTCGGTCCGCGGACGCCGGGAGATGACCTTGTGCCGGCGGATTGCTGGGGGCCGCGCCGCGGGCCGGGTGTCCACTCCGCACGGAGCAGCCGGGCCGCGGGCGCGCGGCAGGGGATGCTGTTGCCGTTGAGCAGTACGGTGCGTCCACACTGCACGGAGGGGTCCACAGGCACCGCGGGTCAGGGGAAGACCACGGTGCTGTTGCCGTTGAGCAGGACGCGGCGTTCGCAGTGCCAGCGGACCGCCCGGGAGAGCGCCAGCGCCTCCGCGTCGCGGCCTACCGTTTGCAGTGCGCGCGGATCATAGGTGTGGTCGATGCGGATGACCTCCTGCTCGATGATCGGCCCCTCGTCCAGGTCGGGCGTCACGTAGTGCGCCGTCGCGCCGACGAGCTTCACTCCCCGGTCGTAGGCCTGGTGGTAGGGCTTCGCGCCCTTGAACCCGGGCAGGAACGAGTGGTGGATGTTGATCGCCCGGCCGTGCAGCGCCTTGCACAGCTGGTCGGACAGCACCTGCATGTACCGGGCGAGCACCACCAGCTCCGCCTCGTACTCCTCCACCACCTCCAGCAGCCGCGCCTCGGCCTGGGGCTTGGTCTCCGGCGTCACCGGGATGTGCAGGAACGGCAGCCCGGCCGCCTCCGCCATCGGGCGCAGATCGTCGTGATTGGACACCACCGCGACGATGTCGGCGCCCAGACTGCCCGCGCGCCAGCGGAAGATCAGGTCGTTGAGGCAGTGGCCCTGCTTGGACACCATCACCAGGACACGCGCGTTGCGGTCCGGGTGGAACGCGTACGACATGGCGAAGTCCGCGGCGACCGGTTCGAAACCGCGGGACAGCTCGCCGAGGTCCACGTCCGCGTCGGTGGTGACCTTGGTGCGCAGGAACAGCCGCTTGCGCACCGGGTCGTCGAACTGCTGGTACTCCTCGATGTTGCCGCCGTGCTCGACGAGGTAGGCGCTGACGGCGTGGACGATCCCGGTCCGGTTCGGGCAGTCCAGGGTGAGCGTGAACGAGCGCGTCATCGATGTCTCCTCAGCATTCCACGATGTTGAGAGCCAGCCCGCCGCGGGCGGTCTCCTTGTACTTGTCCTTCATGTCGGCGCCGGTCTCGCGCATCGTCTTGATGGCCTTGTCCAGCGACACGTGGTGGCGGCCGTCGCCGCGCACCGCCATCCGGGCGGCGGTGATCGCCTTGACCGAGGCGATCGCGTTGCGCTCGATGCACGGGATCTGCACGAGCCCGCCGACCGGATCGCAGGTCAGGCCGAGGTTGTGCTCGATGCCGATCTCGGCCGCGTTCTCCACCTGCTCCGGGGTACCGCCGATGATCTCCGCCAGACCGGCCGCGGCCATCGAGCACGCGGACCCGACCTCGCCCTGGCACCCGACCTCGGCGCCGGAGATCGAGGCGTTCTCCTTGAACAGCGACCCGATCGCCCCGGCGGTGAGCAGGAACCGCACGGCCGCGTCGTCGTCGAAGGCGGGCAGGAACTTCTCCGCGTAGTGCAGCACCGCGGGCACGATCCCGGCCGCGCCGTTGGTCGGCGCGGTGACCACCCGGCCACCCGCCGCGTTCTCCTCGTTCACCGCGAGCGCGAACAGGGTGACCCACTCCATGGCGTGCAGCGCGTCCGGCTCGCCCGAGTCGCGTTCCAGCCGTTCCCGCAGGTCGTTGGCGCGCCGGCGCACCTTCAGCCCGCCCGGCAGCACGCCGCCGGTGTGCGTGCCGCGGTGCACGCACTCGCGCATCACCGACCAGATCCGCAGCAGCCCGGCGCGGATCTCCGCCTCGCCGCGCCAGGACAACTCGTTGGCCAGCATCAGGTCGCTGATGCGCAGGCCCGTTTCGCGCGTGTGGGCAAGCAGTCCGTCGGCGGTGGTGAACGGGTAGCGCACCGGGGTGGGATCGGGCACCAGCGCCCGGCGGCCGGTTTCGTCCTGGTCGAGCACGAACCCGCCGCCGACCGAGTAGTACTCGCGCCGGTCGAGCACCTCGCCGTCGTCGCCGAAGGCGGTGAACACCATGCCGTTGCTGTGGAAGTCCAGCCGCTTCCGGCGGTGGAGCACGATGTCGTCGTCGACGGCGAAGGCGATCCGGTGCTTGCCGAGCAGCGAGATCGCGCCGTCCGCCCGGGCCGCGGTCACCGCGGGCTCGGCGGCGACCGGGTCGACCAGGTGCGGCTGCTCCCCGGTCAGCCCCAGCACGACGGCCTTGACGCTGCCGTGCCCGTGCCCGGTCGCGCCCAGCGAGCCGAACAGCTCGCAGCGCAGCCCCGCCGTGCGCGGCAGGAGCCCGGTGTCCGCCAGGCGGGAGGCGAACAGGTACGCGGCCCGCATCGGGCCGACCGTGTGCGAACTGGACGGACCGATGCCGACCTTGAAGAGGTCGAAGACGGAGACCGTCATGGTCCCTCCTGATGTAGGGTTGATATACCAGAGTGGCGGATCGTGGTTTTCAGCGGAGAGGATGGCGTTCGTGACCGTTCGACAGCAGGAACTCGAGGGGCCGCCGGTCTCCCTGGCCGAGCGCGCCTACGCGGCCATCCAGGACCGGCTGATCATGCTGGACATCCCGCCGATGGCGCCGATCGACGACACCGCGCTGGCCGCGTCGCTCGGGCTCGGCCGCACGCCGGTGCGGGAGGCGCTCAAACGCCTGGAGGTCGACCGGCTGGTCGTGTCCTACCCGCGGCGCGGCACGTTCGCCACCGGCGTCGACATCACCGACCTGGCCTACATCTCGGAGATCCGCGTCCAGCTGGAACCCCTCGCCGCCCGGCGCGCCGCCGAGACCGCCGGACCGGGCGTGAAGTCCGAGCTCGCCGAACTCGCCGACGAGGTCGCCGACCTGGACGTGCGGGCGCTCGAACGCACCGAGCTGATGCGCTGCGACCTGCGGGTGCACCGCGCGATCTACCGTGCGGCGGGCAACCCGCACCTGGAGGACACGCTGGTCCGCTACGACAACCTGGCGACCCGCATCTTCTGCCTGTTCCTGGACCGGATGCCGCACTTCGACCGGCACGTCGGCGAGCACACCGCCCTGCTGCGCGCGATCGCCGAAGGTGACGCGGACACCGCGGCCGAGCTGGCCCTCGTGCACGTCACCGGCTTCGAGAAGGCGATCCGCGCGATCATCTGACCGGTTCACGGCAGCGCCTCCAGGACCGCGAGGCCGTCGCGCGTGGCGGCGACGTCGTGCACCCGCACGATCTTCGCGCCGCGCTGCGCGGCCAGGACCGCGGCGGTCACCGACGCGACCGTGCGCTGCCCGACCGGACGGCCGGTGAGCCGGCCGAGCATCGCCTTGCGGGACAGGCCCACCATGAGCGGCACCCCGAGCGCGCGGAACTCCGGCAGCGCGCCGAGCAGGGCCAGGTTGTGCTCCAGCGTCTTGCCGAAGCCGAACCCGGGATCGGCGATCAGGTGCTCCGCCGGGATGCCGGCCGCCAGGCAGGTCTTGATGCGGGCGCGCAGGAAGTCCCGCACCTCGGCGACCACGTCGGTGTAGCGCGGATCGCGCTGCATCAGGTGCGGGGGCCGGAGCATGTGGGTCAGGCACACCGGCACCCCGAGCTCGGCCGCGGCCCGCAGGGCGCCGGGGTGCCGCAGCGCGCGCACGTCGTTGATCATCGCGGCCCCGGCGTCCACCGCGGCACGCATCACCTCGGGGCGGGACGTGTCGACCGAGATCGGCACGTCCACCACGCGGGCCAGCCGGGCGATCACCGGCACCACCCGGTCCAGCTCCTCGTCCAGGGTGGGCGGACGGGCGCCGGGCCGGGTGGACTCGCCGCCCACGTCGAGCAGGTCGGCTCCCTCGGCCGCCAGCCGTTCCCCGTGCTCGACCGCGGCCGCGTGGGAGTGGAAGAGACCGCCGTCGGAGAACGAATCCGGCGTCACGTTCACGATGCCGCAGACCAGGGTGCGTGGCTCGGTCAGCAGCTCCGGCACCGGTGTCCGGACGGCGAGGGGGTTCCCGGTCATGACTGTCCTAACGGGACGCGGCGGTGATGGTGTGCCGGAGCAGCAGCGCGGTGGTCACCGGGCCGACCCCGCCCGGCACGGGTGTCAGCGCCGCGACCCGCCCGGACAGCGACCGCGCGTCGGCGTCACCGGCGAGGCCGCCGTCCGGGGTTGGGTTGGTGCCCACGTCGACGACCACCGCGTGCGGGGCGACGTGCTCGGCGGTGATCAGCCCGGCCCGGCCGACGGCCACCACGAGGACGTCGGCCTCCCGGGTGGACGCGGCGAGGTCCGCGGTGTGGCGGTGGCAGATCGTCACGGTCGCGTCCCTGGCCAGCAGCAGCTGCGCCGCGGGCTTGCCGACCACGGTGGAGCGCCCGACCACCACGGCGCGGCGCCCGGCCAGGGGCACCTCGTAGTGGTCGAGCAGCGCCAGCACCGCCGCGGCCGTCGCCGGCGGGTGCGCGGGCAGGCCGGCGGTGAGACGGCCGAGCGACAGCGGGTTGGCGCCGTCCACGTCCTTGGCCGGGTCGATCGCGGTGGCCAGCTCCTCCAGCCGGGCGCCGCCGGGCAGCGGGGTCTGCAGGATGATCCCGTGCACCGCCGGATCGGCGCTCAGCCGCTCCAGCTCGGCGGTGATGCCGGCCGGGGTGGCGGCCGCGCCGAGGTCCACGACATCGCACTGCACACCGCTGCGGGCCGCGGTCTTCGCGATCGAGCGCACGTACCAGGCGCTGGACTCGTCGTCGGTGGCGACCACGACGGCCAGGCGGGGGTGCACGCCCCGCTCGGACAGGGCCGCGGCGTCAGCCGAGACCCCGTCCCGGATCTGCCTGCCCAGCTCGGTTCCACTGAGGACGGCGGTCATCGCGTGATCTGCTTCCGCACGGCGGTGGTCACGTCGTCGGCGCGGGCGATCGCCTGGTCCACGGTGGCGATCGCCGCGGTCAGCTCGTCGCGGGCCGGGCCCTCGCCGATGCCGGACAGGTTGATCTCGACGTTCACCCTGGCCGTGGACAGCGCCGCCCGCGCCGCGTCGGCCGCCGCGGCGACGTCGCTGATCACGTTGCGGTTGCCGATCGGCTGCAGCCGTTCGGTGAGGTTGACGATCTGCTTGGCGACCGCGATGACGCGGGCCGGGACCCGGCCGGCCTCCACCAGTGCCGCGCCGATCGCCCGCGACCGGGCCACCTTCTCGCGCTCGGTGGATTTCGGGAGGGCGTAGGCGCGGGTGACGGCCTGGAACGCGGCGGCGTCCTTCTCGGCCAGCGCCAGCGCGAGGGTGCGCAGGTCGTCGGCGTTGGCCCGGATCTGCGTGATCGCGTCGGCGTCCTGCCGGTACTTCTCGCCGTCGCTGTACCGGGCCACCATCGCGACCAGCGCCGCGCCCTGGGCGGCGTGCAGCGCGGCGGTGGCGCCGCCGCCCGGGGCGGGCACCCGGGCGGCGAGCGCGTCGAGGAACGCTTCGAGGGTCAGTGTGCGCATCGGTGTCCGTCCTCAGCGCCGGATGCGCAGCATCTCGGGGTCGACCAGGGGTTCGGTGGCCACGGTGGCGCGCACCCGGCGGCCGAAGTAGCCGATCTCGACCGGCGTGCCCGGGGTCGCGGCGGCGGGCAGCCACGCGTAGGCGATCGGCACGCCCAGGGTGTGCGCGAACGCGGCCGAGGTGACGTACCCGGCGGGCTCGCCGTCGAGGAACACCGGCTCGGAGCCGAGCACCACGCTGCGGCCGTCGTCGATCGTCAGGCAGGACAGCCGGCGCGTCACCGTCTCGTCGGTGACCTCGGCGATCGCGTCCCGGCCGACGAAGTCGCCCTTCTGCTTGCGCACCGCGAACCCGAGCCCGGCCTCGTACGGATTGTGCTCGGTGGTCATGTCCGTGCCCCACGACCGGTAGCCCTTCTCCAGCCGCAGGCTGTTGAACGCGGCGCGGCCCGCGGCCACCACCCCGAGCGGGCGGCCTGCCTCGAACAGCACGTCCCACAACCGCTGCCCGTACTCGGCGCTGGTGTAGATCTCCCAGCCGAGTTCGCCCACATAGGACAGTCGCATCGCGGTGACCGGGATCCCCGCGATGTGCGCGGGCATGCAGCGGAAGTACTTCAGCGCCTCGTGCGAGAAGTCGTCCCGGCTCAGCGGCTGGACGAGATCGCGCGCCAGCGGACCCCACACGCCGATGCAGCAGGTGCCGCCGGTGATGTCGCGGACCTGCACGTCCCCGCCCGCCTCGGACCGGAAGTAGGCCAGGTCGAGGTTGCCGTTCGCGCCGACCTGGAAGCGGTCCTCGCCCAGCCGGGCCACCGTCAGGTCGCTGCGGATCCCGCCGGCCTCGTCCAGCGCGAGCGTGTAGGTCACCGAGCCGACCGACTTGTCCATCTTGCCGGTGGTGAGCCGGTCCAGGAACGCCAGCGCGCCCGGCCCGGACACCTCCAGGCGCTTGAGCGGGGTCATGTCGTAGAGGGCGACCGCGGTGCGGGTCTTCCACGCCTCGGCCGCGGCGATCGGGGAGTGGAACATCGCCGACCACGCGTCCCGCGACGGCGGCTGCCACTCCGGCGGCAGGTCCTTGACCAGGTGCGCGTTCGACTCGTACCAGTGCGGCCGCTCCCAGCCGTGCGCCTCCAGGAAGAACGCGCCGAGCTCCTTCTGCCGCGCGTGGAACGGGCTCACCCGCAGGTCGCGCGGCGACAGCTTCGGCTGCAGCGGGTGCACCACGTCGTAGATCTCCACGAAGTTGCGCTGCGCGGTCTCGTCGACGTAGGCCTCGGTGGTCTCGATCTCGTCGAACCGGTGCACGTCGCAGCCGTGCAGGGCGATCTCGCTGCGGCCGTCGACCAGCAGCTGCGCGACCGAGCGCGCCACGCCGGAGGAGTGCGTCACCCAGACCGCCTCGGCGATCCAGAACCCGGCGACGTCGGGCGACTCGCCGATCAGCGGGCCGCCGTCCGGGGTGAAGGAGAAGATCCCGTTGAACCCGGTCTCGATCTTCGCCGACCGCAGCGACGGCAGCAGCTGCCTGCTGTGCTCCCAGGAGGGCGCGAAGTCCTCCTCGGTGAACGGCAGCATCGACGGCATCGCCGCCTCGGTGAGGTCGTCGTCGGAGACCTCGGGCAGGTCGGACAGGCGCACCGGCATCGGGCGGTGCGCGTAGGAGCCGATGCCGAGGCAGTCGACGTGCTCGCGGTAGTACAGGTCGCGGTCCTGGTGACGCAGGATCGGCAGCCCGGCCTCGGTCAGCTCGTCGTTGCGCCCCACCAGGTCCGCGACCTGGCCGGTGCGCACGTACTGGTGCGCCAGCGGCAGCAGCGGCACCCGCATGCCGACCATCTCGCCGATCGCCTGGCCCCAGAACCCGGCGCAGGACACCACGATGTCGGCGGGGAAGTCGCCGGCGGTGGTGCGCACGCCGGTGACCCGTCCGCCGGTGTGGGAGATGCCGGTGACCCGGACGCTGCCGCGGAACTCGGCGCCGCGGGATTCGGCGCGCCGCCGCAGGGCCACCACGGCGCGCGCGGCCTTGGCGAGGCCGTCGGTCGGGGTGTGGAACCCGCCGAGGACCTGCTCGGGGTCCAGCAGCGGGTGCAGCCGCACGCACTCCTCGGGGCCGACGACCTCGCCGGGCACGCCCCACGAGGTGGCCCAGCCCTGCTTGCGGTGCAGGTCGGCCAGGCGCTCCGGGGTGGTGGCGACCTCCAGGCCGCCGACCTGGTTGAAGCACCAGGCGCCGTCCACGTCCAGGCTCTTGAGCTTGTTCACCGTGTAGGTGGCGAACTCGGTCATCGTCTTCGACGGGTTCGTCTGGTACACCAGGCCCGGCGCGTGCGAGGTCGAGCCGCCGGTCAGCGGGAGCGGACCCTGGTCGAGGACCGTGATCCGGGTCCACCCGCGCTCGGTCAGCTCGTCGGCCAGGTTCGCGCCGACGATGCCGGCGCCGATGATGACAACCCGGGGTGTGGTGCTCATCGTGGTCTCCTGTCTGTGGTCTACGAGGTGGCCCCGGCGGGCTGGAACTCCAGCGCCGCGTCGAGGAGCCAGTCGGCGAGGTATCCGGCGAACGAGGGCCGCACGAACACGCGGAAGTCCTCGCCCGCGCCGAGCGCGAGCAGCAGCACCGGGGCCTGCCCGAGTGTCGTCTGCGCGGCGCTTCCGGCGGGGAACGCCAGCGGGTGCAGGTCGAGCGAGCAGCCGGTGGCCAGGACGTCCCGCGCGTGCCGTCCGCTGACGCGGATTCCGGTGCGCTGCGCGGAAACGTCGGTGGCGGCCCCGCCGCGCGGCCGCACCACGGCGCCCAGCCGCGCCTCCAGCTCGTGCCCTTGCCCGGCGGTGCTGGTGACCAGCCACTCGTCCGGGCCGAGCCAGACGATCTGCCCGTCGGCGGCGTAGACCCAGGTGTTGGGCTCGGTGGGCAGCGGGGTGCCGAGCACGTCGGCCGGCGGCGTGACGCGCAGGTCGACCGCGGCCACCGGCGGCTCGGCCTCCAGGTTCAGGCCGGTCGCGTTGCGCGAGGCGGCGGCCAGCGACGGGATCCACTGCTGCAGCGGATGCGTGGGGTAGAGGCGCGGGTCAGCCATCGCGGCGTGCTCCTTCCGGGTCGACCAGCACGATCCCGCCGATCTCGGCGGGCACCAGGGCGCCGTCGACCGGGACGTGGACGGTGTCGCCGATGCGCGCCTGCCCGCCCTTGACCAGGGCCAGCGCGAACGGGCGGCCCAGCTCGGCGCTGTGGTAGCTGGAGGTGACGTGGCCGAGCATCGGCACCGGCGGCGGGGGCAGGGTGCCGTCCGGGCGGAACTCCACGACCTGGGAGCCCTCCGGCAGCTTGGTCCGCGCGTCGGCGGGCAGGAGCGACACCAGCTGCTTGCGCAGCGGGTTGGTGTTCTCCGGGCGGGTGAACGAGCGCTTGCCGACGAAGTCCCGCTTCTTCTTCGACACCGCCCAGCCCAGGCCGAGGTCGTGCGGGCTGACGGTGCCGTCGGTGTCCTGCCCGACGATCGGGTAGCCCTTCTCCGCGCGCAGCACGTGCATGGTTTCCGTGCCGTACGGGGTGATGTTCCAGCGCGCGCCTGCCGAGAGCAGGCGCAGCCACATCGCCCTGGCGTACCAGGAGTTCACGTTGACCTCGAAGGCCAGCTCACCGGAGAACGAGATGCGGGCGATGCGCACCGGCACGCCGTCGACCTCGGTGTCCTGCCAGGACATGAACGGGAACGCCTCGTTGGACACGTCCAGGTGCGGGAACGCCGCGGCGATCACGTCGCGGGACCGGGGCCCGACGACCGGGAACACTGACCACTGCTCGGTCACCGACGTCAGGTGCACGCGCAGGTCCGGCCACTCGGTCTGCAGCCACTCCTCCATCCAGTCCAGCACGCGCGCCGCGCCGCCGGTGGTGGTGACGACCAGGAACCGGTCCTCGGCCAGCCGCAGCACCGTGCCGTCGTCGAACACCATGCCGTCGCTGCCGCACATGACGCCGTAGCGCACGCGCCCGACCTTCAGGGTGCTCATCATGTTGGTGTAGAGCCGGTCGAGCAGCTCGGCGGCGTCCGGGCCCTGCACGTCGATCTTGCCCAGGGTGGAGCCGTCCAGGATGCCGACCCCGCCGCGGACCGCGGCGCACTCGCGCAGCACGGCGGCGTCCATGTTCTCGTGCGGCGCCGGGTAGTAGCGGGCCCGCTTCCACTGCCCGACGTCCTCGAACACCGCCCCCGCCGCGACGTGCCAGCTGTGCAGCGAGGTGATCCGCTCGGGGTCGAACAGCTTCCCGCGCTCCCGCCCGGCCAGCGCGGCGAACGCCACCGGGGTGTAGGGCGGGCGGAACGTCGTGGTGCCGGTGTCCTCGACCGGTTTGCCGAGCAGCTCGGCGACGATGCCGGAGGCGATCACCCCGGAGGTCTTGCCCTGGTCGTGTGCGGTGCCGATGGTGGTGTAGCGCTTGATGTGCTCGACCGACCGCAGCCCGGCGCCGACCGCGCGCTCGATGTCGGCGACCGTCGCATCGCGCTGGATGTCCACGAACTGGCGGGCCGGGTCGCCTTCGGTGCGCCACAGCACCAGCGGCGGCGTGGTCTCCGGCTCCGCGGGCGTGGCTGGTGCGTCGTCCCCGGCGCCGTCGCGCAGGCACCCGGCGAGGTCGAACGTGCCGTTCGCGGCGCCGATCACCGACACCCCGGGGATCGGCTCGGCCGGGCGGAACGCGCCCAGCGCCGGGTCGTACCGCAACGCGCCGCGGACGTGGCTGAACAGGTGCGCGGCGGGGTTCCAGCCGCCGGAGGTCAGCAGCAGGTCGCACGGCAGCGACTCGGCCTTGCCCGCGGTGACCGTGTCCACGCCGGTGATCCGGACGTCGCCGGTGGTGCCGACGACGGCGCTGCCCGGCCGCACGGCGATCGACCGTTCCCGGCACAGCGCGGCCCAGTGCTCCGGCGCGCTCGGGCGGGCGTCGAGGACGGTGACCCGCGCCCCGGCGTGCTCCAGATCCAGCGCGGCGGCGTAGGCGGAGTCGTTGGTGGTGAACACGACGACCTCGCGTCCGGCGAGCACCCCGTAGCGGTGCAGGTAGTCACGCGCCGCGGAGGCGAGCATGATGCCCGGCCGGTCGTTGTCGGCGAACACCACCGGCCGCTCGTGCGCGCCGGTCGCGACCACGACGTGCCGCGCGCGGATCCGGTGCACCCGCTGGCGCGAGAGGTTGCGCGGCGCGGCGGTGCCGAGGTGGTCGGTGCGCCGCTCCAGCGCCAGCACGAACCCGTCGTCGTACTGCCCGAACGCCGTGGTGCGCTGCAGGTGCAGCACCTCCGGGGCGGCGGCCAGCTCGGCCACCACCTCGGCGACGAACTCGCGCGACGGCCGCCCGTCGATCACCTCGGTGCCGGTCAGCGAGCCACCCGCGTCGGCCCGGTCGTCGACGAGCACGACCCGCTCCCCGCGCCGTGCGGCGGACCGCGCGGCCAGCAACCCGGCCGGGCCCGCCCCGACGACGAGCGTGTCGCAGTGCGTGTGCTTGCGGTCGTAGCGGGCGGTGTCGGCCACCTCGGCGAGCCGACCCTGCCCGGCAAGCCCGCGCGCGACGAGCCCGTCGGTCAGCTCGACGGTCGCGGCGAGCAGCATCGGCTCCGGGAACGGCTCCTCGATCTGCACCAGCCCGGTCGGGTCCTCGACCCACGCCGCGCCGATCCCGCGCGGGCGGCCGAACTTCACGCTCGTGCCCACCGCGTGCACGCCGTGGGCGAGCAGCGCCGAGGCCAGCGTGTCGCCCGGGTGGCCGGTGTAGGTGACCCCGTCGAAGGTGAACCCGACGGTCCGGGTGCGGTCGATCCGGCCATAACCCTTGATGCGGCTCATGACGCCACCTCCGGTGCGGACTGGCCCATCGGGTACACGGCCAGGAACTGGTAGGTCCGGGTGTCGCGGACCGCGTTGAACCAGCGACGGCAGCCGGCCGCGTGGCTCCAGCGTTCGGCGAACGGGCCCTTGGGGTTGTCGCGGAAGAAGACGAAGTGCGCCCACTCCTCGTCGGACAACGCGGCGGGGTCGTCCGGGTAGGCGAGGTGGGCCTGGCCGCCGTAGTGGAACTCCACTTCCTCGCGCGGCCCGCACCACGGGCAGGTGATGAGTTGCATGCGTGGCTCCTAGTGGGCGACGGCGGCGGCGCCGTGCTCGTCGACGAGCGCGCCGGTGACGAAGCGGTCCAGGCCGAACGGCTCGACGTACGGGTGCGGCTCGCCGTTGGCGATCGTGTCGGCCAGGCACCAGCCCAGGCCCGGGGTGGCCTTGAACCCGCCGGTGCCCCAGCCGCAGTTGAGGTAGACGTTGTCGTAGGGCGTGCGGCCGACGATCGGCGAGGCGTCCGGCGTGACGTCCACGATCCCGGCCCAGCTGCGCAGCAGGTGCGCCCGGGCGAACACGGGGAACAGCTCCACCGCGGCCGCCATCTGCCGCTCGATGATGTGGAAGGCGCCGCGCTGGCCGTACCCGTTGTAGGAGTCCACGCCCGCGCCCATCACCAGTTCGCCCTTGTGCGCCTGGGACACGTAGACGTGCACGGCGTTGGACATCACGATCGTCGGGTGCACCGGCTCCAGCAGCTCCGACACCAGGGCCTGCAGCGGGTGCGACTGCAGCGGCGCCCGCACGCCGAGCTGGTCCAGCAGCACCGAGGTGTGCCCGGCCGCGCACAGCGCGACGGTGCCGCAGGCGATGTCGCCGCGGCTGGTCCGCACCCCGGTCACCCGGTCACCGTCCACAGTGAACCCGGTGACCTCGCAGTCCTGGATCAGGTCGATCCCGGCCTCGTCGGCCCGGCGGGCGAAACCCCATGCGACGTAGTCGTGCTTGGCGATGCCCGCGCGCGGCTGGTACGTCGCGCCCAGCACCGGGTACCGGATGTCGCTGGAGACGTTGACGATCGGGCAGACCTTGGCGACCTCGTCGGGGGAGAGCCACTCGGCGTCGATGCCGTTGAGCTTGTTGGCCTCCACCCGCCGCACGCTGTCGCGCACGTCCTGCTCGGTGTGCGCCAGGTTCAGCACGCCGCGCTGGGAGAACAGGATCGGGTAGCCCAGGTCGTCTTCGAGGCCCTCCCACAGCTTCAGGGCGTGCTCGTAGATCGCCGCGGAGCCGTCCCACAGGTAGTTGGAGCGGATCAGCGTGGTGTTGCGGGCCATGTTCCCGCCGGCCAGCCAGCCGCGCTCCAGGACCGCGACGTTGGTGATGCCGTGGTTGCGCGCCAGGTAGTGCGCGGTGGCCAGGCCGTGCCCGCCGCCGCCGACGATCACGACGTCGTAGCCGCGCTTCGGTTCCGGGTTACGCCACAGGAAGTCCGGGTGGTCGGGCAGGTGCGCGCCGGGGGGCTGGGGGGTGGTCATGCCGTCAGCTCCGGGTAGAGGGGGTGGCGGGCGGTGAGGTCGGCGACGCGGGCGGAGAGCTTGTCCAGGTCGGCGGCGGAGGCGTCCGGGCGCAGGGCCAGCGCGGCGATGTCGGCGACCTCGGCGAAGTCGTCGGGGCCGAACCCGCGCGCGGCCAGCGCGGGCGTGCCGAACCGCAGGCCGGAGCTGATCATCGGCGGGCGCGGGTCGAACGGGACGGCGTTGCGGTTGACCGTGATCCCGACCTCGTGCAGCCGGTCCTCGGCCTGCTTTCCGTCCAATTCGGACTCCCGCAGGTCGGCCAGCACCAGGTGCACGTCGGTGCCGCCGGTCAGCACCCCGACCCCGGTCTCGCGCAGGAACCGGTCGGCGAGGATCTTCGCGCCCTGCAGGGTGCGTTCCTGGCGCTCGCGGAACTCCGGCTCGGCGGCCAGCTTGAACGCCACGGCCTTGCCCGCGATGACGTGCTCCAGCGGCCCGCCCTGCTGACCGGGGAACACGCTGCTGTTGAGCTTCTTCGCCAGCGACCGCTCGGCCAGGATCACGCCGCCGCGCGGCCCGCCGAGCGTCTTGTGCGTGGTCGAGGTGACGACGTGCGCGTGCGGCACGGGGGAGGGGTGCAGGCCCGCCGCGACCAGGCCGGCGAAGTGCGCCATGTCGACCATCAGGTACGCGCCGACCTCGTCGGCGATCCGGCGGAACGCGGCGAAGTCCAGGTGCCGCGGGTAGGCCGACCAGCCTGCGACGATCAGCTTCGGCCTGCGCTCCCGAGCCAGCCGCTCGACCTCGTCCATGTCGACGCGGTGGTCCTCGGGGCGCACGTGGTAGGCGGCCACGTCGTAGAGGCGGCCGGAGAAGTTGAGCTTCATCCCGTGCGTCAGGTGCCCGCCGTGCGCGAGGTCCAGGCCGAGGATCGTGTCGCCGGGCTCCAGCAGCGCGGCCATGGCGGCGGCGTTGGCCTGTGCGCCGGAGTGCGGCTGCACGTTGGCGTACTCCGCGCCGAAGAGCGCCTTGAGCCGGTCGATGGCCAGCGTCTCGATCTCGTCGACGTGTTCGCAGCCCCCGTAGTAGCGGCGGCCGGCGTAGCCCTCGGCGTACTTGTTGGTCAGCACCGACCCCTGCGCCTGCATCACCGCCAGCGGCGCGAAGTTCTCGCTCGCGATCATCTCCAGGGTGTCGCGCTGGCGGCCGAGTTCGCGGCCGATCGCCGCGTGCACCTCCGGATCGGTTTGGAGCAGGGAACGCCCGAGCACGCGCTGGGGGCTGAGTGCGCCAGCGCGGCCGATGGCCACCGACATGCTGCCTCCCGGTCTCATACCTCTGTTCGCCGACTGATATATCAACTGGCCGCCACGCTACGGCTCGGCGTCCGGCGGGGTCAAGAGCCGATTCCGGCGAACCTTTGTTACTCGTGAGTCCCTTGTGTCGCAGGGATTCGGCCCCTCGTGTTGCCGTCAGGAAAACTCCGCGCCATCCCCGGTTCAGGTCTTGACAGACCCGGCGCGCAGGCCGCACTGTGGTCCGCGTCGCAGTTGCACATCACGCAGGTGTTGCGGAAGAAGCAACAACCAGTCCCCGGTCACTCACACCACCACGGAGCGTTCGTTGACCGAGAACACCACCACCGCGCCGTCCACCGACCAGCCCGAGCTCCCGTCGAGCCTGATCCCCACACTCGGCGGGATCACCTACACCGACGAGACGATCTTCGCGCTGGAGCAGGAGAAGATCTTCGAGCAGATGTGGTTCTGCGCGGTCCGCGGCGCGGACCTGCCGCAACCCGGAAACTTCCGCACCGTGCAGATCGGCCGCGAGAGCGTGCTGGTGACCCGGTCGCGCGACGGCGCCCTGCGGGCCTTCCTCAACATCTGCCGCCACCGCGGCGCGCGCCTGTGCGTGGAAGAGAGCGGCACGGTCAAGCGGAACTTCCAGTGCCCCTACCACGCGTGGACCTACGGCCTGGACGGCAAGCTCGTCGCGGCGCCGAACCTGACCTCGATGCCGGACATCGACCGCACCGAGTACGGCCTCAAGCCGGTGCACCTGCGGGAGTGGCTCGGCTACGCGTGGCTGTGCCTGGCCGAGGAGCCGCCGTCCTTCGAAGAGACGGTGCAGGCGGACGTGGCGGGCCGGCTCGGGCAGCTCGACGCGATCGGCAACTACGGCATCGACGAGCTGGCCCTGGGCAGGCGGATCACCTACGACGTCAAGGCCAACTGGAAGCTCATCATCGAGAACTTCATGGAGTGCTACCACTGCGCGACGATCCACCCCGAGCTGACCGAGGTGCTGCCGGAGTTCGCCGACGGCTACGCCGCGCAGTACTACGTGGGCCACGGCGCGGAGTTCGGCGAGGACGTCAGCGGGTTCACCGTGGACGGCAGCGCCGGGTTCGACCGGCTCGGCGGGGTGGACGAGCACCAGGACCGCCGCTACTACGCGATCACCGTGCGGCCGCAGGTGTTCGTCAACCTCGTGCCCGACCACGTGATCATCCACCGGATGTTCCCGATGGCGGTCGACCGCACGATCGTCGAATGCGACTGGCTCTACGCCCGCGAAGTGGTGGACTCCGGCCGCGACGTGTCACACTCGGTCGAGCTGTTCCACCGCGTGAACCAGCAGGACTTCGACGCCTGCGAGCGCTGCCAGCCCGCGATGTCCTCGCGCGCCTACGCCCGCGGCGGGGTCCTGGTGCCGTCCGAACACCACATCGGCGAATTCCACCAGTGGGTCGAGCGGACACTGGCCGGCGGGCGGTGACGCGGTGACCATCTCGCAGAGCGCAGGGGGGCAGCCGGACAACCAACTCGAGCAAGAGGCGGTGAGCGTCGTGCCCAGCACGGAAGCAACGACCCGGAAACCCGCGGAACCCAGAGCGCGCGGCGGGATGGATCGCGTGGTGTTCGTCGTCGCGGCGGTGGTCGCGGCGGCGTTCCTCGCCTGGGGCGTGTTCGCCACCGACAACCTCTCCAGCGTGTCCGCGGGGGTGCTGGACTGGCTGATCCGGAACACCGGCTGGGCGTTCCTGCTGGCCGCGACGGGGTTCGTCCTGTTCGCGATCTGGCTGGCGTTCAGCCGGTACGGCAAGATCCCGCTCGGCCACGACGGCGAGCGGCCGGAGTTCCGCACGGTGTCGTGGATCGCGATGATGTTCAGCGCCGGCATGGGCATCGGGCTCATGTTCTACGGGGTCGCCGAACCGTTGTCGCACTTCGTGGAGCCGCCGCCGGGCACGGTCGCGGGCAGCACCGACGCGGCGGTGGAGACCGCGATGGCGACGTCGCTGTTCCACTGGGCCATCCACCCGTGGTCGATGTACGCGGTGGTGGGGCTCGCCATCGCCTACGGCACCTTCCGGCGCGGCCGCAAACAGCTGATCAGCTCGGCGTTCGCGCCGCTGTTCGGTGAGCGGGTGAGCGAGGGGCCGCTGGGCAGGCTCATCGACATCCTGGCGATCTTCGCGACGCTGTTCGGGTCCGCCGCGTCGCTCGGACTGGGCGCGTTGCAGATCGGCAGCGGGCTCGTGCAGCGGGGCTGGCTGTCGGACAACCCGGGCACCGGCCTGCTCATCGGTGTGATCGCCGTGCTGACGGTGGCGTTCGTCGCCTCCGCGGTGTCCGGGGTGGCGAAGGGCATCCAGTGGCTGTCCAACATCAACATGGTGCTGGCCGCCGTGCTCGCGGTGTTCGTGTTCGTGGTCGGGCCGACGATCTTCATCCTCAACCTGGTGCCCTCGACGATCGGCGACTACTTCCGCGAGATGGGCGAGATGATCTCGCGGTCGGGCGCCTCCGGCGGCGAGAACATGGAGAGCTGGCTGTCCTCGTGGACGATCTTCTACTGGGCGTGGTGGATCTCGTGGACGCCGTTCGTGGGCATGTTCATCGCGCGGATCAGCCGCGGCCGCACGATCAAGCAGTTCGTGGTCGGCGTGATCCTCGTTCCGTCCGTGGTGAGCCTGGTGTGGTTCAGCATCATGGGCGGTACGGCGATCACGCTCCAGCGGAGTGGGACGGATCTGGCGAGCGCGGGCAGCGCGCAGTCGCAGATGTTCGGGGTGCTCGACCAGTTCCCGCTGGCCGCCGTGGCGAGCGTGCTGGTGATGGTGCTGGTGGCGATCTTCTTCGTCTCCGGCGCGGACGCCGCGTCGCTGGTGATGGGGTCGATGTCGCAACGCGGCGCGATCGAGCCGAAGCGGTGGCTGGTGGTGTTCTGGGGCGTGGCGACCGGGGGCGTGGCCGCGGTGATGCTGCTGGTCGGCGGAGGTGGCGACGAGGCGCTCACCGGGCTGCAGAACCTGACGATCATCGCGGCGGCGCCGTTCGCGCTGGTGATGGTGGTGCTGTGCGTGGCGCTCGCGAAGGACCTCCGCAGCGACCCGATGATCCGGCGGGAGGAGAAGAGCGCGGAGATCGTGGAGCAGGCGGTGCTGACCGGAAACCGCCACTACGACGGCGACTTCTGCCTGCAGGTGGCCCCCACGGGCGAAGGGCTGCCCGAGAGCAACGGCCAAGCACCGGCGAAGAAGGTGGAGTGAGGACCGGGCGCCGGGCGAGTTGCGTCGGAGGTCGCCACGGGCACTGCGGAACGAGAACTCGGTGCGATCCGGAAGGGGACGCTGATCCGCCGGGCCGATGGCGCCGACACCACCGATGAGAACATCGAACCAACGGGCCGTGGGCGGCATCCGATCCTGTTGTACCTCCATGGTGGCGGGTTCAGCAGCGGCCGCGCCGCCTCGCCATCGCCGGCGACTCGGCGGGCGCCGATCTCGGCGCCCGCCGTTGCCGCGGAACGCCTTGCGGCCCGCCTGGAGGATGTGTCGACAGAGCACGTGCTCACCACCGTGGACGGGTTGCCGCACGCCTTCCTCACGGCCGAGCAGTGCCATCCCTCCGTTCCGGCCGTGATACACGAGATGATCGACTTCCTGGTCGACCGCGTCTGATCAGTCGTTCGCCGGCTCAAGGGACAGCTGCCAGAACCGCGCGTACCGGCCGCCGCGGGACAGGAGCTCCTCGTGCGTGCCCTGCTCGGTGATCCGGCCGTTGTCCAGGAAGACGATGTGGTCGGCGCTCCGGACGGTGCGCAGCCGGTGCGCCACCATCACCACCGTGCGGCCCGCCATCAACCGCTCGATTCCCTCGTGCACCGCGGATTCGTTCGCCGGGTCCAGCGCCGACGTCACCTCGTCCAGCAGCACCACCGAGGCGTCCTTCAGCAGCGCCCTGGCGATCGACACGCGCTGGCGTTCGCCGCCGGAGAGCAGGGCTCCGCCTTCGCCGACGGTGGCCGACCAGCCGCCGGGCAGGCGGTCGATCACCTCGTCCAGCCGGGCCGCCGTCGCCGCGGCGCGGACCTCCGCGGGCGTCGCGCCGGGGCGGCCGAGCCGCACGTTCTCCTCGATCGTGCCGTCGAACAGGTACACGTCCTGGAACACGATGGCGATCCGCGACATCAGATCCGCCGCCGCCATCGCCCGCACGTCCACGCCGCCGATCCGCACCGCGCCGGCGTCCACGTCGTAGAACCGCGCGATCAGCTGCAGCAGGGTGCTCTTCCCGGCACCGGACGGGCCGGCCACCGCGAGCCGCTGACCCTCCGCAATGGACAGTGACACGCCGTCGACCACCGTGCGGTCGCCGTGCCGGAAGGTGACCCCGTCGAACTCCAGGTCGTGCCGCGCCGGCGTCACCGGGTCGGCCGGTTCCGGCAGCGGCTCGGTGCGCAACACCGCGTCGAGCCTGGCCAGCTCCGCACGGGCGCCGCGCAGCTTGCCCCCGGTCTCGGCCAGCGACAGCAACGGATCCGCGCACCGGGCCGCCAGCACGAGGATCGACAACACCTCCGCCGCCCCGACGCCCGCGCCGAGCGCGAGGGCCGCGCCCAGCACCAGCAGCGCGGTGAACACCGCCTGCACCACGAGCGTCAGGCCGACCGCGCCCGGAAGCGCCGACAACGTGGCCCGCCGCGACGCCCGCTGCACGTTCCGCAGCGAGTCGTCCAGCAGCCGGAACCGTTCTGCGGTCCGGCCGCCCGCCCGCAGCACCGGCTGCGTCTGGAGGAACTCGATCACCCGCGCCGTGGCCTGCTGGTCGCGCTCGTGGCGTTCGGCGTCCGCGGCCGCCGTGGCCCGTCCCGCCCACACCTGGACCGCCACCACCAGCGGCGCGGCCGCCAGCGCGGCCAGCCCCAGCCGCCAGTCGAACGCGATCATCACCGCGACGATCGTCAGCGGTGTCACACAAGCCGAGACGAACGGCGCCAGCAGGTGCGCGATGACGCTCATCGCCTGCAGCACGCCGCGGCTGGCCAGCACGGACACCTCGCCGACCCGCCCGGCGCTGTACCAGCCCAGCGGCAGCCGGGCCAGGTGGTCGCCGAGCCGGTGGTACATCCCGCGCAACAACGTGGTGCCCACGCGAAAACCGGACAGATCGCTGGCGTACCGCAGCACCCCGTACACCACTACCGCGGCGCCGAACGCGATCAGCCACGGCCACACCTCGCCGGGGGCGGGTCCGAACAGCGCCCGCAGCACCGGCACCAGCAGGGCGTAGGACAGGCCCTCGGCGACCGCGGTGGTGGTCATCAGAGCGACGGTGCGCCGGACCGGCCGGGCGTGTTCGTGGCCGAGCACGCGCAGCAGCGTGGTGATCATCGTGGTTCCTCTCCCCGGGCGCGCCAGAACGCGGCGAACTTCCCGTTGCCGGCGAGCAGTTCGGCGGGACGGCCGCGTTCGGCGATCGACCCGTTTTCGAGCAGGACGACGGTGTCGGCGTCGGCGACGGTCTCCAGCCGGTGGGCGATGACCAGGATCGTCCGGTCGCCCATCAGCGTGGCCAGCGCCCCGCGCACCGCGTGTTCGGTCTGCGGGTCGGCGAAGGCGGTGGCCTCGTCCAGCACCAGGACGGGCGCGTCGGCGAGCAGCGCGCGGGCGATGGCGATCCGCTGCGCCTCCCCGCCGGACAGGCTCGCCTCCTCGCCGAGCACGGTCTCGTACCCGCGTGGCAGTTCGAGGATCCGGTCGTGGATGTTCGCCAGGCGAGCGGCACGGACGACGTCCTCGTGCGCGGCCCGCGGCACCGCCAGCGCGATGTTGTCCGCGACCGAGGCGCGCAGCAACGACGTCTCCTGGAAGACGAACGACACCGTCCGGTAGAGCCGGTCGCTGCCGATCTCCCGCAGGTCGACGCCGCCGAGCGTGACCGAACCGGCGTCCGGGTCGAAGAACCGCGGCAGCAACTGGACCAAAGTGGACTTCCCGCTGCCGGACGGCCCGACGAGCGCGGTGACCATGCCCGGTTCGAGCACCAGGTCGACGCCGCGCAGCACCTCGTGCCCCTCGGTGTACCCGAATCGGACGCCACGCAGCTCGACGCGGTGCCCGTCGGGCTCGGCCGGGTGCGCGGGCTCGGGCAGCGGCGGCACCGCCAGCACCTCGCGGATCCGGCCGACCGCGCGACCGGCGGCCTGCAGGTCGTCGAAGCCGTGTCCGAGGGCCGCCACCGGGGCGGTCAGGCCGAGGCCGAGCAGCACGAAGGGCAGCAGGTCGGCCGGGGCGAGGCTGCCGGACGTGATCAGGGCGGCCCCGCCGATCAACACCACCACCAGCACGAACGGCGGTGACAACGCCAGCTGCATCCCGGCCGCGATGCCGGACATGCCGCGCACCCAGCGGAGGAAGGTGCCGACGAAGTCGTCGGTGGCGGTGCGGAACCTCCGGTGCGCACGCTCGGACCCGCCGAACGCCTTGACCACCGCGATACCGCGCACGAACTCGACGACGGAGCTCGCGATCCGGCCCATGGCCGCGTCGAACTCCTGCTGCTCGCGCTGCCGGGCGGCGGTCATCATCAGCGGGACCAGCGCTATCGCCAGCACCACGGGCACCAGCGTGATCAGGGTGAGCCGCCAGTCGATCGTCACCAGGTAGGCCAGCGACACCAGCGGCACGACGAACGCGGAGACCAGCTCGCCCGGGGTGTGGGCGATGACCGGGTGCACGGCGCTGACGTCGTCGCCGACCACCTTGGCCAGCTCGCCGGTGCGGCGGCGGGCGAACCAGCCGATCGGCACGCGGCCCAGCCGCTCGGCCAGCAGGCGGCGGAAGGACAGCTGCACCCGGTCGTCCAGGACGTGCCCCACTCCGGCCGACGCGGCGGTGAACAGCATCCGGACGAGCAGGCCGGCCGCGCCCAGCGCGACGACCGTCCACACGCGACTCTCGCCGGCCGGTTCCGGGGACAGCAGCGTGCGGCCCAGTTCGACGACCGCGAGCAGCGGCGCCAGGCCGGCGACCGCGCCGATCACCTGCAGCACCACCACGGCAGCGAAACCTCCGGCGTGCGGCCGCAGCAGGCGTCCGAGACTTTCCGTCATCGCGTCTCCAGTGCCGCCACGAGATGCCCGGCGAGGAAGGCGGTGATCTCCGCGCGGGCGGGCTTCGCCTGGGGGACAAGGCCGGGCATGCTGAGGAACGCGTGTGGCGCCCCGCGGTGTGCGGCGAGTTCGGCGGGGGTGCCGGCGTGGCGCAGCCGCTCGGCGTACCGGCGGCCGTGGTCGGCGAGCGGGTCGAGCGTGGGCACCACGACGAGCGCCGGGGCCAGCCCGCCGAGGTCGTCCGCCCGCAGCGGCGACAGCGGGAGCGGATCTGTCCCGGGTGGTGCGGCCAGGCGGTGGAACAGCCGCATCTGCTCGATCGTCAGCATCGGGCTCTGCGCGTGTTCGGTCATGGAGGGGTGGTCGTAGGCGGTCTCGGTCAGGTCGAGCGCCGGGTTGACCAGCACCTGGGCGCGCAGCCGCAGGCCGGTGTCGCGGGCGCGGATCGCGGACAGCGCGGCGATCAGCCCGCCGGTGCTCTCGCCGAACACCGCGATGCGCGCCGGGTCGCCCCAGGTGCCGACTTGCTGGAGCACGTCCCAGGCGTCCTCGGCGGCCGCGGTCAGCGGGGTGCCCGGGGCGAGGAGGCGGTGCTCGACCGAGACGACGACGGCCGGCAGCCGGGCGGCGAGGTGGCTGTTGACCCAGTCGCACTGCACGGCCGTGCCGGTGAAGCCGCCGCCGTGCACGTGAATCACGACCGGCAGGTTCTCGCCGTGCCGCGGCCGGTGGACGCGGACCCGGATGGTGCGGCCGGGGGCTGTCACGTCCTGCCACTCGATCGTCGCGCCGCGGTCCGGGCGCCCGGTGATCAGCCGCGCCAGCCGGG
The DNA here is from genome assembly GCF_040614195.1 of Amycolatopsis sp. NPDC006125. Classification (NCBI taxonomy): domain Bacteria; kingdom Bacillati; phylum Actinomycetota; class Actinomycetes; order Pseudonocardiales; family Pseudonocardiaceae; genus Amycolatopsis; species Amycolatopsis sp. NPDC006125. Next base: position 1,933 of record NZ_JBEXTZ010000117.1, on the reverse strand, counting down.
AGGCGCGCTTGCGGTTGGTGCGCTCGCTGAAGGCGGCCAGTTCCGCGTCGGTCATCGCGGCCCAGTCCGGCTCCTTGGCGAGCGTGTGCAGCAGCCGGATGCCCGGCGGTGGTCGGTCGGCCATGTCCCCTCCTCGGATTACGCTACTGGCGGTAGCGATACCGATGGTAGCGGAATTGGCTAGGGTGTCGCCATGAGCTCCGCCAAATCGCCCGGCCGCCCCCGCGCCGGCATCGACGCCGAGGTCTTCGCCGCGACGCTGCGAACGGTCCACGAACTGGGCTACGCGGGCGCGACGATGGACCGCATCGCGGCGGCGGCGGGCGTCGCGAAGACGACGATCTACCGCCGGTGGCCGTCGAAGGGCGCGTTGATCACGGACTGCCTGGTGCACGCGTTCGGCCCGGTGCCGCTGGAGGGCGAGGGCCGGCAGGAGGTGCTGACCCGCGCGGTGCACTGGGCCGCGGCGAAGATCGCCGAGCCCGGGGTGGGCGCGGCGTTCGCAGGGGTGTTCGTGGACGCGGTGAACGACCCGGCGCTGCGCGAGGTCCTGACGACGCGGTTGCAGGACCCGTACCGCGTGGTGCTGCAGGACGCGCTGGGGGAGCCGGAGAACCGGGTGCTGCTGTTCATCGACGTGGTGGTCGGCACGCTGCTGCACCGGATGGGCATCACGGGCGGCCCCATGGCGGAGGCGGATGTGGCCGCGCTGGCGGAGATGGTGGTGCACCAGTTCCGCTGACGCGGGCGGGCCGCGCCCCTTCGCTACGCTCAGCGCCCCTGTCGGATACAACCGTTGACGTGCGGCGGCCCCGGGCCGATCCACCCAGGCCCGGGGTCACCGACTGGCGATCAGGGGATGTAGACCCCGTTGAACCACTGCCCGCTCGCGTCGTCGGAGTAGGCGTCCACGTTGAAGTTGTAGTTGCCGTGCCTGCCTTCCCACAGGTACCCGGGCAGGCCGGACGCCGCGTTGGCGTCGCAGATGATGTCGTCCGTGCAGAGCGTCAGGGTCGGGATGTCGCCGAAGAAGTCGTCCGCTCCGGCGAGCGGCGCGCCGACCACCGGCGCGACCAGCGGGTGCGCCGCGGCGCCCGCGTTGCCCGGGCCCGCCGCCCGCTTCGGGTCGGCGATCAGCACGGCGTTCACGTCGTCGATGGTCGGCCAGTTCTCGGTCACCCAGGTGTGCACGACGGCCGCGCCGAGCGAGAACCCGACGGCCTTCACGTGCTGCCCGGGGCAGACGTTGCGCTGGTCGCGGATCAGCCGGTTCAGCTCGTTGACGCCCTGCCGCGCGTTGATGCCGACCGGGATCGCCGGGTAGCCGACGCGCTGGCTGATGTTGCCCTGCCAGTACGGGTCGTCGGAGTCGTTGTCGCCAGTCCCGCCGACGACGATGGTGTAGGTCCCCTCGCACGGGGCGGCCTGCGCGGCGGGCGAGGCCACCAGGTACGCCGTCGCCGCGACCGCCAGTCCGGTCAGCAGTGCCGCGATCTTCTTCATCGAACCCTCCCGGTTCGTGTGGACGAAATCCCGGCGAACGGTAGGGGCGGGCGATGAAAGACCGGTGAAACCGCGTTTCACCGGTGACCCACCCATGCGGCCGGGTCCCCGGATGCCGTGACCCGCACCGGGTCGTGAACTGGTTTGATGGTGACGGACATCGTCTCGATCTGGGGGATCCGTTGCCGAAGGTCAGTGTGATCACGGCCGTCCACGACGGGGGACACCACTTCCTGCGGGAGGCCTACACCTCGCTGTGCGACCAGGAACTGCCGCCCGGCTGGGAGTGGGAGTGGTGCCTGCAGGAGGACGGCGACAGCGGCGTGGTGGACTGCCTGCCGCCCGATGAGCGCGTCTTGCCCGGTTCCGGGCTGCCCGGCCGCGCCGCGGTCGCGCGCACGATGGCGCTGGCGCGGGCGACCGGCTCGGT
>NZ_JBEXTZ010000116.1:0-24460 GCF_040614195.1 Amycolatopsis sp. NPDC006125 | reverse complement strand
TTCTGGGGACCACGCACCGACGACCTCATGCGCGCCGCCTGCCTCACCCTGCGGGCCCAGGACGGCGTGCCCACCCTGGCCGACCTGCCCAAGCTACTGGCCAGCGAGGCGTTCCGGTCCCGTATCACCGCCGGCCTGACCGACCCCGTGCTCACCGGGTTCTGGCAGTGGTACGACCACCTCACCGACAGCTCCCGCAGCCAGGTGATCTCGCCGCTGATGAACAAGCTGCGCGCGTTCCTGCTGCGCCCCTTCGTCAAAGAAGCAATCGCCGGCGGCCGATCCACCGTGGACATGGGCCAGGTGCTCGACGAGGGCGGCATCTGCCTCGTCCGCATCCCCAAAGGCTCGCTCGGCGAGGAAACCACCCGGCTGGTCGGTTCCCTGGTGGTGGCGCGCACGTGGCAGGCCACCACCGCCCGCGCCCGGGTCCCGCAGCGCCTGCGGCCCGACGCCAGTCTCGTGGTCGACGAATGCCACAACTTTCTCAACCTGCCCTACCCGCTGGAGGACATGCTGGCCGAGGCGCGGGGATTCCGGGTGGCGATGACCCTGGCGCACCAGCACCTCGGCCAGCTGCCCCGCGAACTGAAGGAAGGCATCTCCACCAACGCCCGCTCAAAGATCTTCTTCTCCGCCAGCCCCGAAGACGCCCGCGAACTCGCCCGCCACACCACACCCCGGCTCTCCGACCACGACCTGTCCCACCTCGGCGCCTACCACGCCGCCGCCCGCCTCGTCGTCCACGGCGAAGAAACCGAACCCTTCACCCTCACCACCACCCCCCTGCCCGACCCGATCCCCGGACGGGCACGCGAAATCCGCTCCGCACTGCGCGCCCAACGCCGCGCACACCACACCGGCGCACGCCCTCCCACCACGCGGACCCGGCCTGCCGCACGGCCGGTCGCGTCGACCCGGCCGCGCAAGACCGACCCACGCCGCGCCCACCCCTGCCCTGAGGACCGCCTGTGATCACGACGACCACGCGTCAGCACACGCTGCGCGGGCACCTGCCCGGCCGCCGCGGCGCTCGCGCCGCCGGCTCGGTCGAGCACCAGGCCATGCTCGCCGCCCGGCTCACCGCCCGCGACCGATGGATCCTGGCCCTGCTGCACGAACACCGGGTCCTGACCAGCTGCCAACTCCAGGACGCCGCGTTTCCCTCCGGCCGCTCGGCCCGGCAGCGGCTGCGTGACCTCTACCTGTGGCGCGCCGTGTCGCGGTTCCAGCCGTTCCGCCAACGCGGCTCCGCGCCCATGCACTACGTCCTCGGGCCCGCCGGCGCGGCCGTCCTCGCCGCCGAGCACGGCCTGGAGGTCACAGAACTCGGCTACCGCCACGACCGCGCCATGGGCATCGCGCACAACCAGCGCCTCGCCCACACCGTCGGCGTCAACGACTTCTTCACCGCCCTGATCGCCCACACCCGCGCCACCCGCGGCGAGGCTCTGGTGGCGTGGTGGTCCGAAGCACGCTGCGCGCGCCACTTCGGCGACCTCGTCATCCCCGACGGCTACGGCCGCTGGCGCACCACCGCCCGCGAGATCGAGTGGTTCCTCGAGTTCGACACCGGCACCGAATCTCTCACCAAGGTCGGCCGCAAACTCATCGGCTACGCCCGGCTGGCCGAGGCCACCGGCATCGCCACCCCCGTGCTCATCTGGCTGCCCACCACCCGCCGCGAAGCCGGCGCCCGCACCGCGCTGGCCCGCATACACGCCGACCTCGACAACCGTCACGCCGTCCCGGTCGCCACCGCCGCAGCCGACCAACTCAACCCGCGCACGACGCACCCGAGCCCCGCCGAGGCCGTATGGCTGCCGCTGACCACCGCACGCGCCGACCGCGCCGGACCCCGCTACACCCTCGCCGACCTGCCCGACGCCTGGCCCGGCCTCCCACCACCGGCCGACCCCACCACCCCCGACGACGACGCCGACACCGCGGCCGCCACGCCCTACCGGCTACCACCGCCCAGCCCGATCCCGCCGCGCGCGACGCCGAACCGGCTCGCCCGCTAAGCCGACGCCAGCATCGACGGAAGGGAGCCGAGCCGGACCATGGGAAGCAGACTGGCCGCCGGCGTCGCCGCCCTCGTCCTGGCCATCCCGCTGCTCCTCGCCGCCGGGATCGCCGGCGTCGTCAGCGCCCTCACCGGCAGCAGCGCCGCGGGCTCGCTGATCTGCACCCCGGACGGCACACCCACCGGGACGGTGCCCGGCTTCACGTCCGAGCAGATGGGCAACGCGGCCATCATCGTGGGCGTCGGCAAGCAGATGCGGGTGCCTGAGCAGGGCTGGGTCGTCGCGATCGCCGCCGCCATCCAGGAATCCGGGCTGCGCAACCTCGACTACGGTGACCGCGACAGCCTCGGCCTGTTCCAGCAACGCCCCTCGATGGGCTGGGGCACCGCCGCACAAATCACCACACCCACCTACGCCGCAACCCAGTTCTACCAACACCTGCTCACCACCCCGAACTGGCAAGCCATGAGCATCAACGCCGCCGCCCAAGCCGTCCAACGCTCCGGCACCCCGCACGCCTACGGACCACACGAAACCGACGCCCGCCGCATCGTCGCCGCCGTCGCCGGCATCCGCTGCGAACCCGCACCCGCCCTCGACGGAACCGGAGACTGCAACAACATCCAAGCACCAACGCCAGCAGCGCTGACCGCCATCAACTACGCCTGCGGCCAACGAGGACTGCCCTACATCTGGGGCGGCGACGGACCCGACAGCGGAGACCAAGGGTTCGACTGCTCCGGCCTCATCAAAGCCGCCTACGACGCCGCCGGAATCACCCTCCCCCGAACCGCCCACGCCCAATTCCACACCGGAACCCGAGTCCCAGACGGATCCCCCCTGCTTCCCGGCGACCTCGTCTTCTACGGCACCCCAGCCAACATCACCCACGTCGCCCTCTACCTCGGCAACGGCAAAATGATCAACGCACCGACCTTCGGCAGCCCAGTCCAGATCGACAACTACCGACACGCGAACGACAACTACGTCGGCGCCACGCGACCCTCGACTTAGGATCCGAGGCACGCGGAATCGATAGCCTCCGAGGCGGCGACGAACCACCGCTGCCGTGAACAGGCCCACGCACGGTTCGAGGTGCGGCCAGGTTCGGACCGGCTTCCCTGCCCGCCGGTTGTGAGCGCAGGCCGTTGCCACGCGAAGGATCGACACGCGCGTGCGGCCGCCGCCCCGTCGGACGACGACCGCACGCGCAGATACCCCCCTCCCGGTTGGGCTCCTACGGGATGTCAGTCTCGGCCGGATTGACCGCAAACCGCTTGGGGGCTTCGCATGTCTTGAGCGCGTACCCGTCGGCGACGAGCTTCTCCAGGGCGTTGTTGACCGCGCCGCCGGAACGGCCGAGGTCCTTGCCGATCTTGGCGGGCCCGAAGCTCTCGCCGGGGTGCTCGGTCAGATACTCCTCCACCAAGGCCCGCAGCCCACCTTTGCGTAGCCGCCCCTTGTCCGGCGGAGTGGTGTCAACGGATGCCGCGTCCGCAGCGGGGACGTCCCTGGACGACTCGGTCGTGGTCGCGTTGTCGACCGAAGACGTGGTCAGTGTTTCGGCCAGCTGGGCGGCAGCAATACCGTCGGTGGGTGCGCTGTCGTCGGCCGCTGAGGTCGGCGCGTTGTCGGGGACGGCATTGTCCTCGGTCTCCGGTGTGGTGCTGCGCTCTTCGGCCGCCGGGTACTCCTCCACGGCCGGGCCACTGACCTGGGTGGTGGCAGAATCCCCGGGGGCTGCCTCGTCGGCGCTGTGGGGGTCATCGGTTCCCTGGTCGGTGCTGGGCGCCGTCCCCGTCGCGTCGGGCTGCTCGTCGTCGACGTCCGGCGTGGTGGTGGCGTACGACGGTGCGAGGGCCCAAGTGTCGGGGTTACGTGGACCGGCGCCAGAGGTGCGGATCGCGTGGCCGTCGCGGTCCCAGCGGGCCAAGATCTTCGCGGCGGTCGAGCGGCCGACCCCGGCCTCCATCGCCAGCTCGGCTGCGGTGAACCCAGGATTGTCGGCTAGCGCGGCGCGGACCTTGTCCTCCGTTGTCATTGCCACGTTCTGCTGATCGGGGACCGCGTGCAAGTGGCAGTCGTCGGTGGTGGTGGCGGTGGTCCGGTTCGTGTGGTTCTTATGGGACATGACGAACTCCCTGCGTGCTGGAATGAAATCTGTTGGTCATGCCCCGGCCGGAGCGGTGGCCCGCCGGTGCGCATCCGGTGGTTCGGGCTACACGACTATGGACGCTTCGTCACCGCCTCCTTGTCAAGCGCTTGTCCTAAAAAGACGATCGTGCGGATCAAGTCGTCATGGATGCACGGGACAGAGAACGACCCCGGTCTGAGATCGGGGTCGTCGTCGGGCCAAGGCCCCTCGATTCCTGTCCTGTGCCGCGTGGACTGATCCGCTCGCACGGCGAGCCGCCTTGTTCGATCAAACCCTTCCTCGGCCGGCGCACCGCGGCGGTACCTGCGGCTCCTCCTCGCAGCGAACGGAGACCAGTAGCCGTGCAGGCGACAGCTTGTTCCTTCGAAAGCCCGGTGGACAGGCGGGGCGCGGAAGGATTCAGTGAACGCGGGCCAGCAGCTTTTCGAGGTTGTCGCGTGTGTTCCGTCCAGTGCGGGGCCAATCAGTGAGGTAGGTCAGCATCTCCGGCGTCGCGCGCGGCGGAGCGTTACCGGCCAAAACCGCCAGCGCGGCGCCGTGGCGGTGCTGCAACTCAGCGGCGAGCGGTGAGGCGATCGGGTACCACACGTCACGGACCTCGTAGCGGCCGTCGTCGTCGGGCCGGATGACGCGAGGCTGGCGTTCCTGCGAGAACCCCCAGGGGTCGTCATGGATGTGCACGACGTCGCCCTGCCAGTCGTAGCGGATCTGCGCGCCACCGTAGACCGCTTCCTGGTAGATGCCGATCCATTGCGCCACGGATCGGCGGCACCGCAGGCCTGTCTCCCTCCAGCCGTCCTCGCTGACGGCGGGGGGTTGGCTGTCGGGGATACCAGGGAACGCGGGCTCATGCGGCGACGCCACCAGAACCTCGCCGGGTGGAAACACGTGCTTCACGCTTCACCTTCCGATTTCCCTCGAGCAGGGGCGGTGTGGAGGTTTTATGGAAGAGACCTGGTGTGGGCGGGGTGCGCGCGGCGTGACAGTCTGGGCAGAGCTCGTCGAGCGAATCGGCGATGTCGGTCATGTCGACCTCCTGTCGGTGTCGTCGTGGCGGGGGTGTCAGGTGGTGGTCAGCACCGCGCGGGTATGACGGTCGGCCAGCGCGGGGTGGGTGAGGTGGCGCTCGTCATCGGCGAGGAGCACGCGCGTGCCGAAGCGGGGCGGCCCGCCGTTGGGGTCGGTCCACCCGTAGAGGGCGGGCAGTGCGGTGAGGGCCTGCGCGGTAGCGTCTGCGGCGGGGTCGCCGTCACGGTAGCCGAACACCTCGATCTCCAGCTCTGCCGTCGTCTCGTGGGCGTTGATGAGGTACCGCAGGTGTGGCGGGAGTTGCGCGCGGAGCTCGACGAGCTGGGCGGGTGCCGGGCCCGGTGACGGCAGGGTGAGGTCGGCGAGGATGCGCAGTCCGAGCTGATGCAGGTCGTGGCGGTGGGTCTCGCCCAGGAGCGGCCCGTAGCGGCGCTCCGCAGTTTCGGCGGCGTCGATCCCGGTGTAGCCGCAGGTGTCGCGGCCGTGCGGAAACACGACCGGGGTCTCGCCCGGTCCTGGTGGGATGTACTCGCCCGCGCGCATCGACCAGCGCTGCCCTCGCCGCGCTGTCCACACCGTGCCCCTGTCGAAGGCGTGGGTGTAATCGGTGCCGTGGCTGGTCGGCCAGAGCCACGGCCAGGGGTGGCCTCGGTGGGTGACCTCGCCGGCCTGACCGACCTCGGCGGCGCGCAAGAACGACTTCACGAGATCGGCGAATTCGTCCGCGGAACGCGCCAGACCGATCTTCTCGACACTGTGGCAGGCGCAGGTGCCGAGGTGGATCGATCCGATCCACTCGGCGTCCGGTCCGCGCCCGAGGTAGAAGTCGTGGGTGGTCGAGCGGCTCATCACGCACCTCCAGTGGGGTAGGAAGCCGGGTTGCTCGGCGGCGGGAAAGGGTCCGGGCCGGGTACATGGGTCGGCGCGGGACGGGCCTCGGGGTCGGTGTCCTGGTCGCTCTCGGCTGCGCGGCCGAGGAGGTAGGCCAGCACGATGACCGGGGTCCACGGTCCCGGCAGCACCACGGCCAGTACGGTCCACCCGAGTCGTTTCTTCCTGTCCTGCATGGGTTGCTCCTCTGTCAGAAGTTGTGGGGGTCGGGTGGTGGGGCGAGGACGGGCCCGCCCAGCGCGGTGGTGAGGCGGCAGCCCGCCGACTCGGTAGCGTGGACGTCCCAGAAGCCTCGGCAAATGGCCTGAGTGCCGATCGGGTTTCCCGTGGCGGGAAGCGTGGCATGGCAGACGATCCAGCTGTCGCGGTCCAGCGCCTCCTGCACGAGCTGGTCGCGGTAGCCGGGTGGCAGGTGCATGAGGTTGCCGGGCCGGAAGATGCAGGTGGTGCACTTCGTACTCAGCAGGCGCGGCAGCCCGGTGCCGGTGTCGCGCACGTCCCCACACCGCGACGAGGCGAAGTCCGCGTCCCGAGCGCGGTCGCGGGTCATCGCTCCGCGCTCCGGGACGCGGTGGCCAGTTCGGCGCGGAGCTCCGCCAAGGGACGGTCGTCGCGGGCGAGGCGCCACAGGTACCAGCCGTTGACCGTGGTGGGCCTTGCGAGCCAGGTCGCGAGCGCGGAGACAGCTGAGGGAAACCGCAGGGCGGGTTCGGTGCCGTGAACCAGGGCGCCGCCGGGGCCCACGGTGGCGGTGTGCCCGTTCCACACCAGCTCTTCGCCGACCGCGTCCAGTCCGGTGTCGATCAGCTGGGCGAGCGCGTCAGGAGTGTCCGGGTCCGGCAGCGTCGGGTCGACGGGTCGGCCGATGGACGAGGTGAACAGCCGCAGGCCGACCTTGCGTTCGGCCTCGTCGGCGAGTGCCCGCATCCAGCTCACCGCCACAGTGGCGACGTCCTGCGGCCAGCGTGTCTCCAGCCCGGGCAGGGTTTGCACGGTCCGCCAGCCCTGGTGGGTGGCGGTGAGGACCTCGACATCGGCCCGACCCGGATCGTCGTCGGCGGGCGGGTGCAATCGCACCGCGACATCGCCCCGGTGCACCTCGGCGGGCGGCGGCGCGGGAAGCCACACCCCCGCGAACAGCTCGGCGGCGAGCGCGGTCGGCGGCGTGTCCGCCTGCTCGGGGAGGGTGAGGCGGACGTTGGTGATCACGAGCGCCCACGCGTCGGCGGGGGCGCGCAGCGGCACCTCCCCCGGCGGTGCGGGCACGAGGGCGACAGCGGTGGATGGCACGGTGGGGTCGTTCGGGCACGTGTCGCTGGTCATGGCGGGCAATCCCTTCGGGTGGCTCAGCGGGTGGCGCGGAGGGCGGCGGTCGCGGCCTGTCCGATCGCGCGGGCGGTGGTAGCGGGGTCGGTCAGGGTGTGCACGGTGGCGCCGTGCATGGGTTCGTTGAAGCGCGTGTCGGGTTCCAACCACAGCACCGCGCAGCTGCTGGTGCGCAACCGGTCGAGCATTTTCTGGCCCGGGGCTTTGGTGGCGTTCTCGAAGCAGCCGTCGGAGATGATCACCAGGAGGCGGGCGGCGTCGGGCCGGGACAGGTCGAGCGCGCCGTCGAGTGCGCTGATCGCGGTGTCGATGTGGTGCGCGCTGTCGCCGGTGTCGAATTCGGTGACGCGCTGCGGGGTGCTGCCGGGGCGGGTGACCGGGCGGACGTGGTGGCCGAAGATGACGGTCGCGGTGGTGGCGGGGACGGCGGTGTGGCGGGCGGCGTTGGCCAGGATCCAGGCTGCCGAGGCGACCGGTCCGGCGAAGGCGCCCATGGACCCGGACACATCGCAAGCGATCCCGATCCGCAGCGGCGGGGTGGGCACGATCGCGCGGGTGGTGTGGGTGAACGGTTCGGCGGTGGGGATCGCGCCCGCCGCTCGTTGCGCGTCGGCGGTCATGGCTCCGCGCATCCGTAGCCGTCCCGGGGGTAGGGCCGAGTGGGTTTTGGTGACGGTGCGGTCGCGGGTTCCGGCAGTGGTCAGCGCACGGGCGAGTTGGCGTGCGGCGGTGCGTTCGGAGGCATGTGGCGGGCGGGTGCCCCGGATGGTGGTGCCGTAGGCCGGGGTCCGTCCGGGGTCGTCGAACACGGCGCGCGCAGCGCGTTGCGCCTGCTGGCGTGCTGCGTCGTCGGCGGCGGCCGCTTTCCGCGCCCGGGTGACGGGGTCGGTGGGTGCCGTTTCGGCTGCGACGGCGCGGCTGATCGCTGCCGCCGCGCTGGTGACCGCTTTCGCCAGCGGCGACGGGGTGCCGTTGCGGTTCTGTCCGTCGTTGCCGGGTTCGGGTGGTGGTTCGTTGGGGTCGGTGCCCAGGGCCTCGCACCAGCGGCGGCCGAGGTCGATCATCGTGTTGGTGTCGTCGTCGGCGGTGCGGTGTGCCTCGCGCCAGACCTCGCGCAGGGTGTCGAGGGTGCCGGCGTCGAGGATCTGGGTGACCTGGCGCGCCACGGCGGCGGTTTCGCGGTAGTTGAGGACGCCGCCGTCCACCCGGGCCAGCAGCAGCGCGGCGCACTGGGCGGCGTCCTGTGTGGTCATTGTCGGGGCGGTGGCCGGGTCGTCGGTGTGCAGGTCGGCGAGGATGAGGTTGGTGGCGCTGGCGCGCAGCCAGTACCGGTCGCCCGGGCGGCGGCGCAGGTGTGCGGCTTCGATGCGGGACTCTTCCAGCAGTTCCGCCGCCGCCGCTGCCCCGGGCGGTGCGTCGTCCGGGGGCCGCCACACCGAGTGTTTGGCGTGGGCGCATTCGTGGGTCAGCAGGCCCCACGCGGTGCGGTAGCGCTTGCGGTCCCCGACCCGGTGCGGGGTGACGGTGGCGGGATCGACCCCGCTGTCCACGTGGACCCCGTCGAGCTCGATGGTGGCGAGGTCGGGGAAGAAGCACGCGGGGGCGCCGTGGCCCGCTCCGGGCGCGACGGTCACCACGAGGTCGTCGCGGTCGGCGATCGCCGGGACCTCGTCTCCGAACGCGGCGGACAGGGTGAGCCAGCCGGGGGCGGCCGGAAACACGGCGGTGGGGGTGGCGGTGGCGGTGGCGATGTGGGTGCTCATGGGGTTTGTCCCTTCCGATCTGTCGGGCGGGTGTCGCGGGCTAGAACTGCGGTCCGAGTGACAGCGGGGCGACGTTGGCGCCGAAGACGTTGCGCACCGTTTCGGCGACCACCTCACGGTCCTCCTCGGGTGCGATGCCCACGAGGTTGCCAGCGGCGGCAGCAGTGCCCAGCACGGCGGCGATGCGGTTGAACGCGATCAGCTCGCGCAACTGGGGCGCCCACCCGATCTCGCCTTTGCCCTGCCGTGCGGCCAGATTCCGCGCGACCCGCACCGCTTTCGGTTCGATCCCCAGTTGGACGGCGAGGTCGTAGTCGGTGGACACGTGGATCTGGGCGGCGAACCGGGACGAGAGCGCGTCGGTGAGGACCGCGCCGTGCACGCCGGGGTTGTGTCCGGCCACTACGTAAAACCCGGGCGCGGCGTCGACCACTTCGTTCTTGTGGGATTTGATGATGATCTGGCGGCGCCCGTCCATCGCGGGGTACACCACGGCGAGCACGGTCGGCGGGATCAGGGTGGCGTCGTCGATGAACAGCGCGCGCCCCTCGCGCATCGCGGTCACCAGCGGGCCGTAGGCGAATTCGTAGCGCCCGTCCGGGGTTTGGGTGTAGGAGCCCACGAAGTCGTCGGTGACGGTGTCGCTGTCGCCCTGAATCGTGATCAGGTCGTCGAACGCGGGGTCGCGGTTCGCAAAGCGGGGAGCACAAGGTCAGCCGGGCTGGAAGTTTTCGCCCCATTCGGCGTTGCGCCGATGGAAGTTGAGGTCTGCGTGGCCCCCGCACGGGCAGGGGGCGACGTTGTCTACACCGCCGGGATTCGCGGTGTGTTGGCGTTGCGGTTCACGGCGTGGCCCCCTTTCCGGGGATGTGGCGCGGGTTTACGGGCGGTTCAGCTGTAGGCGAGTTCGGCGTCGTGGTGGGCGTCGGTGGCCGCTGCGGCGGCGTCGTGGTTGGGGTGTTCTTCGGTCCACCCGCAGTTGCAAAACGCGGTGGCGGTTCCGTCGGCGTGGGTGGTGACGTACGCCTGAAAGGGACACCGAAACCATGAGCACCCCCGCCACGACTCCGGACCACGGCACCGCGCTCGCTGTCCCGGGCGCGACCACGACCCGGCTGCGCAACGGCGAACTCCGCCGCATGGTGGCCGAACAACTCGCCAAGGACCCCACCGCCGCGCTCACCCCCGGCACCATCGCGCGCCGACTGGGTAAGTCCTCCGGCGCGGTCGGCAATGCCCTGGTGACGCTGGAAGCACTCGGACAAGCGCGACCGGTCGGCACCAAACCGGTCAGCTACCGCGCCACGGACAAAACCGCCGACGCCGCGAAAACCGCGACCGTCGCCCCGCGCACCCCCACCGCCCCGGCCTCGTCGGCTCCCACCCCGCCGCCCGCCCCGACCGCGCTGGTCACCCGTCCGGTCCGCCGCCCGAACGGGCAGATGTACCACCCGCGCAAGCTGTCCGGGCTGTCGGACGTCACCGCGCTCCGCCGACTGCGCGCCGCCGGGGTGTCCGCGCTCATGTACGGACCACCCGGCACCGGGAAGACCTCGGTGGTGGAGGCCACGTGACCGCGCAGCCGTTCGCGGTGAAGCGGTTGACCGCGATGTCCGGCAGGTGCGCGGGATCGGCCATCGGGTCGATGACGTATGCGTGGTCATCGACCCCGCCGACGCGCAACAACCGCGTCGTATTCGGTGGCGGCGTCGTAGTGGGTGCCGTCGGCGGCGACGATGCGCCAGTGGTCGCCGCGCACCCGGTCGGCCGGGTAGTAGGTTCCGGCGAGCGTTCCGTCGGGGTGGGTGACCGTGCCGTACAACAAGCGCTCCCACTGCTGGCGGGTGATGTCCAGCGTTCGCGAGCAGCGGCCGCATTCGACCGTCCCGGTGTCGGGCCCGCTGGGTGTCCGGTTGCTGGTGGTGGTCAGCCATTCGACTCGGTGTAGCACATAACTATCCCCGTTCCTGAATTCGCCGGGCGGGCGGTTTGTGGTGGTTTCCGGTTTTCCCGGTGACACATCAAAAGTAACTCGACCCCGGGCGGCGTGCAATAGTTTTCCGGCGTCAATTTCAGGGAATTTTGGCCATCTTTTCGCCGTCGAATTGACGCCTATTTCTACATCATTTGCACAGGTCAAACGGGTTCGAAGCAAACGCAGAAATAACGCGCCGGACGACGGGAAAACCGAATAGGACGACCGTCTTTCCGAGAGAAACCAACGGAAAATCAGGAGGATTGAAGGCGAGCGGGGCACCGCGCCAACCACCGACATCAGGATGCGGATGGTGCATGACATCGCTGCCGGGCCTGATGTACTTACCCGCTTGGCGGCAAGCGAGTCTGGGACACCGGTGGATCCCCGTTCAGGGTGCATGACCTGCGGTGACGTGGGACAACAGGGGATCCGGCTTAGCCGGATACCGGAGAACCATGCGGAGCGGCCCGGTGAACGGCCCCTCCGTCGGCGCGCGCTCCCCGCGCCACCTCGCCCCGCGGCGATGACACGGGGCGGTCGTTTGCGCTCGAGGGACCCAGCCGCGCCTGTCCGCATGAGGTCGTCCGTACATTCGCGACGGAATTGCAACTGCCGGTCCCGTGATCCCCTTACACGGGAAAAAACGGCCAGGTATGGACAGGTGCGCACAGAGTTCTTTTCCGGCCTTGGCGGTGGTTCTACTGTGTCGACGCTAGCATCGAACCCGGCCAGGCAGGGGCTAGAAATCGAGGTATTTCGTTGTTCCCGACGAGTCTTTTTCCTCCATCGATTCGCGACCACTCGGTGATTCATGGTTGCGTGTGATGGCGAGTTTTCTCGGCGGGGATCCCGGTGTGCTGGGCGCGTAGTCGCTGTGCAAGGTCGATGGTGTCGGGTGTGGGTATGGCGTCGATTTCGGTGAGGCGGGTGCGCAGCAGGGTGAGGGTGCGGGAGATGGCATCGTGCCGGCCGAGTGCGTGTTGCAGGCGCATGATGTCGCGGTAGAGCAGCTCGTTGTGTGGGTCGAATGCGCGCGCGGTTTCCAGGAGGTCCAGGGTGTAGTCGGGGTCGGTGTCGACGTGGGCGCGGGCGAGCGCGGCGACGGCGTCGAGGGCGTCCCGGCGGGTCGCTTCGCGCGCGGCGGTGAGCCATTCGGCGGCCAGTCCGTCGGCGAGAGTGCCGCCGTAGCAAGCCACGATGGCCTCGTAGGCCTCGAGGCGTTGATCGGGAGTGGTAGCGGTGCGGCGGCGGGAGACCGCGTCGGTGAAGGTCCAGTAGTCCACGTGGACGAGGGCCGGGTCGAGCCGGTAGCGGCCATGTTCGCTCAACACGAGGTCGGCGATGGCTCCGCGGGTCGCGGTGTCGAGGGCCCGGCGGATGCGGGAGAGCACGGTGCGCAGGACGCTCGCCGGGTTGCGCGGCGGGTGGTCGGGCCAGAGGGCGTCGACGATCGCGTCCCGGGACACGCCGCGGGGGTGGACGGCGAGGAGCACCAGCAGTTCGAGCAGCCGGGTGGTCAGGTGTCCGGTGACGTCGCGCAGGTCGTCCGGCCGGTCGGGATCGGGTCGCCAGCGCAGGGTCGGCGCGCCGAAGATGGCCAGCTTCAACGGGGTGTGCGCCGCTGACTTGCCATCTCCGGTCGTTGGTGAGGCGGGGTGTTGGTCGTCGTCGGGCTCCACAGGTGGTGGGCCGGTGACGATCTCCAGTCTTTGGGCTCTGTGTTCGCCTGGCGCAGCTTGCTCGGCGGGTGTCTCGTCATGGGACGGGTCGGGTTCGGGTGACTGGGTGGCGTGGAGGAAGGCCAGCAGGTCGCGGGTGGCGGTGTCGGGCAGGGTGAAGGCCCGTGCGCCGCGCAGGGGCTCACCGTGCCCGGGGTCCGTCGCGGAGATGATCCCGTCGCTAGTGACGTAGGCGGTCACGCCGGCGCGCCATTGGCCCAGCAGAACGGCGCTGACGCCCGATGGTGCGCCGTTGTCGAGCAGCTGCTGCAGGTGTGTCTGCAGCTCCGGCTCGCGTGGCGGGGATGCCACCAGGACGGTGCGCAGGCCCGGTCGCCCAGACTCCTGGTGCGTGGCTTGGGAGTCGAGAACGGTCAGCGCGGCATCCAGGTTCGCGACCACCGTGATCCGGTCCGGGAGCGGTCCGGCGACCGGAACGCCGAGCAGGCGGCTGAGGTCGTCGGCGGGAACGAGCACCGTGACTGGGCCGTCGGTGGTGGTGAGGGCGGCGACCACGAGGGCCCGGGCCGCGGCGTAGCCACCGGGGCCGACCAGTCCGAGGCCGTGCACCGCCGCGAGGTCGAGGGCGATCTGCTCGACCTCGCCGCCGTGGACGTCCCGGACAGCGGTGTCGACGGCGCTGTCCCAATGCGGCGAGGGGACGACGCGCCGGAAATGCGAAACGAGGACCTGCAACTGATCCTCGCCGCGCGGCCCAGTGGGGGCTCCGGTGTCGGCGGTATCGGCCTCGAACTCGGAGTCCTCGTCACGATGCTGGGCACGCAGGTGGGCCAGCCGCAGCTGGTACACCACGGGCGGGACGGGCAGATCGTCGCCGCGTCGGCCACTGCCGGGCCGGTAACGCGCGTTCCGGCGCCGCCGCGCAAGCACCAGCAGCGCGCTCACGGCCCCCGCCAAGCCCAGGCTGACGAAGATCTCACCACCCCAGGACACGCCACCCCTGCCAGCGTCCTTCCCTGCCGAGTCGCCCTGCGTCGTCGGTGCTGACGACGGAGTTGCGGTGCGAGTCGGCGCTTGCGTCGCGGGACGCGGGGTATCGGGCCCGGATAAGGGTGGTGCCGCGGCGGTGTGCGTGGGGAGCCGGAGAGTGTCGCCAGGGTGGATCAGATTCGGATTGGTCAGCCGGCGCCCGCCGGGCTGAGTGCTGCCCTGGTTGAGGGCCCAGATCTCGGGCCAACGGTCGCCATCACCGAGGCAGCGCTCCGCGACTCGCCACAGCGAGTCGTGCACTCCGTTGGCCGGCTCGCGAACGCGTTCAGTGCCCGGCGCGTCCGCGTGTATCGCGTGATTTACCGGCCGGATGGCGGTCCAGGCGGGGGCGGCCGCTACGACAGGCGCGTGGCCTGCGGGCCGTGCCGGGTCGACGGACGTGACCGGTGCGGCGGTGGCAGTGCGGCCAAGCACGGCCACCAGCATTGTGCCCACCAGGACGGCCGCGACGCGACGCACCGGGCCGGTCCGCAGCCGCAGTTCGAGCGCTCGTGCGCCGCGTGCTACATCGATCGCGCAGGCGGCGACCTCGAGGGTGAAGACGAACCACAGCAGCCACGCCAGGCACGCCACGGTGTCGAGCAGGAAGCTCGTGGACATCGGTGCCATCAGCACGGCGCCGATCTCGTCCAGGGTGGGGAGGTGATCCGGCAGCGGCCAGCCCACGATCCGCACGAGCACCCACGGCAGCCCGCCGGTCAGCGCGAGCAGCATCGCCGCGGCCAGCAGCCCGCGCACCGTGCGCCCAAGGAGCCGGGCAGCGCGAAGTAGCCACGCGGGTGGCCGGGCTCGGCGGGTGAGCGGCACCATCACGCGCTCGCGGCCGCCGCGGCGGGCTCGGCCGGCCGTTTCGGTGTGGGGCGAGTGATGGACGTGGCGTGGCCGTTGGTCGCGTTGCTGCGGGCCTTCGTTGTGGTGCTGCGACGGCGTTTGCCGCGGTTGGTGGTCTGGTCGCGCCAGCGTGTCAGGTCGGCGGCGGGGATGTCGGTGACCTGGGCCAGCTCGGAGATGTCGATGACCTCCCCGGCTGCGGTCAGGACCTCGCCGAGTTCGCGCTCGAGCTCGGCGAGCTGGGCTGCGAGCGTGGCGTGCCGGCGTGCCAGCTCGCCCACCGTCGTGGCCGCCTCGGCGCGGCGGGCGTTGCGAGCGGTGTCCTTCTCGGTGAGGCGGCGGGTGATTTCCTCTTCCGATGTGACCATGCCGGTCTCCCTTCCGTGCGGTTACGGTTCGACGGCGGTGACGCCGCGTTGGGGGTGGGCAGCGCCGCTGCCATGGGTGCGGATGTCGTCGATGCCGATCAACGAGAGCAGCTGGGTGCGGTAAGTGGTCGTGACCTGCACCGTGACGGTGTCCCCCGTGACCTGCACGGTCCCGGTGGCGCCGACCGCGGCGAGGTAGCGCTGCGCCGACTCCCGGGCACGGGCAGGATCGAGCCGGACCTCACCGGTCGCGCGGTATGCGGTCAGATCCAGTGCCTGAGCACCGGCGCGGGCCGCGGACTCGGCCTGACCACCGGCACGGACCTTGCTCGCGAGCGCGAGACCGCCGTCCAGGCTCAACCCGGCCACCGCGAGCAAGCCCAGCATCAAGGCGAGCACGAACGCCGACACCCGGCCGTCCTCGCCCGCCCACCACGCAGGCCATCTCTGCCAGTGCGGGCCGGTCATGGCGTGCTCCCGGCCGTCTGTGTCTGACATGTCCCCAGTTCCTCTGCGGCGGAGGTTGACGTGTTGCGGCTGGTCCGCAGGTGGGTGTGGGTTCCACCGGCCATGACGAGGTATTGACGTTCGGTCGGGATTCCTGAAGGATGGCCGGGATTCTTCAAGAGATCGTTCCTGTGGTGAAGTGGAGTTCGGACGTGGAGCTGGCTGTCGTTCGCACGATCCGGTCTCCGCGTCAGTTGAGTACGGCGCAGGAGCAAGGGGATTTCGAGCAGGAGTTGGTCGATCAGTACGCGTTGGCGATGGCGGCCAGCGGGGTGAGCGACCTCCATGTGTCGCGCGAGCGGTCGGTGTTGTTCGACTTCGTCCGTTTCGTTGGTCGTCCGGTGTGGTCGGTGGAAACCGACGACGCGGATCGCTACTTGATCTGGCTTCGTGCCACCCGGAAGCAGGCGCCGAACACGGTGTTCTCGAAAGCTGTGACGCTGCGGCAGTTCTTCGATTTTGTGATCGCGCGCTATCAGGGTGACATTCACGAGTTGACCGGATGCGTTGTGGCGCAGCCGATTGACGAGTTCAACCGGCCGAAAAAGCCGCAGGCGGTGCTGGTTCCACGGGTGCCGCCGGTCTCCACGGAGGTTGAGGCGTTGTTCGCGGGGTGGCGCGAGGCGCTTCCACAGACCCGCAAGTTCCTGCCCGCCGCGCGGGACTACCTGGCGGCGTCGCTGTGGCGTCGGGCTGGGCTGCGTATCAGCGAAACCGTGGCGTTGGACATCCGTGACTGGCGGCCGGATCTCGGCGAACTCGGGAAGCTGCACGTCCGTTTCGGCAAGGGCAGCCACGGTCGCGGCCCGAAAACCCGGCTGGTTCCGGCGATCAACGCCGTCGGCGACTTGTTGACGTGGTGGTTGACCGACGTACGACACCAATTCGGCGACGACTGGGCCGATCCGGATGCACCACTGCTGCCCAGCGAGCGACGCGACCGGCAGACCGGACTCTGCCGGCGGGCGGGGACCAACGCGCTGCGCACCGGCTTCGCCGACGCGGTCGAACACAGGCTGCCGACGTGGCAAGGTCGGCTCACACCGCACGGAATGCGGCATTTCTGCGCATCCTCGATGTACGCGCGCGGAATGGATCTCAAGGCCATCCAGGAACTGCTGGGGCATTCCTGGCTGTCTACGACCACCCGCTACATCCATGTCCACAACGACCACATCGAGCAGGCATGGGCACAATCCAACGCCCGCGTCGCGGCCCGGCTGACCGATATCGGAGGTTAAGACGATGCAGTGGAACCTGCGACTCAAGGCCGCAGAACGCGGAATCTGGAAGTCCACCGAGATGCGTCGCCGACTCGCCGAGTACGGCTTGGAAATCAGCGCCGGGAAGATGTCCGCGCTGTGGACCACCACGCCTACAACAATTCGACTCGAGGATCTCGACGTGTTCTGCGCTGTCCTGGACTGTTCGCCTGACGAGCTACTGATTCGCGAGCCCGCGCAAGTCCAGGCACGACGGGAGGCCCTGGCCCGCGCGGCCGGTGATCGACGTTCGTCGCCACCGCCAGCGGTGACACCTCGCCTGGGGCGCAACAGATCCACACCTCCGGCGTGACGCCGCGACGCCCCGGAGCTACTGCGATCCGGCAGCCACGCTGCACTATCTGCGCGCAACGACCGGTCGCGATGCGCGGGGTGAAGTTCTGCTTCGATTGCTGGCCAGGTGGTCCGGTTACCCCTCCACCTTGCCTGCGATGCGGTGCCACCACCGACTACTGGACCAGCGGCATCTGCGCCCGGTGCCACATCAACGGCGAAACCGGAGTCGATTCCTGCCCCGACTGCCACGCCTGGGGAACGACTCGAACGCACAAGTGGCTGTGCGTTGGATGCACGGGTTACCGACGAAGCAATCGAGACGTCGGATCCTGCCCCTCGTGCAACAGGCGCCGTCATTTGGGCAAGTGGGGAGTGTGTCGGCTGTGTCACAAGCAGGGCACTCTCCTGACCGAGGCCCTCGGAACGTTCGACCCCACCGCCGCCAGCCGACTCGGTCACCAGCTGTTCCTCGCCGACCTGTTCACCAACAGAGGGCAACGCCCACCAGCCAGGCCGCCGAGCAGTCAGGCCGCCGAGCGCCCTGACGCGCGGGCGCCGCTCAACCAACTCGTGTTGTTCCACGCCCAGCGCGATCTCGCCGCGCATGGACGCACCGGCTTGCACGAACGGGCCGATCCTGTGCTCGCCGCTGAGCTTGACGAGCACGCCCGCGCGACGGCCACCGCACTGGGGTGGAGCAAGAACCAACTCACCGACACCTGCTTCGGCATCCGCATCGTGCTGGGCATCCGCGACGACGACGGACCAGTCAAGGCCAGTAACGTGGAACTCCTGCGAGACATCGACCTGCCCGTCTGGACCGTGTTGAAGGTGCTCGCCGCGGCCGGGCTGCTGGAGGAAGATCGCCTCGCGGCGCTCGACTCGTGGGTCGCTCAGCAACTCCGCAACCTGCCCGAGCCGATGACGATCGAACTGCATACCTGGTTTCAGGTCATGAAGAACGGAAGCCCAACGCCTCCACGCCGTCGACGGCGCAGCGACACCACCATCAACCTGCACTTGCGCTGGGCGCTGCCGATCCTGCGCGAGTGGGCAACCATGGGCCACACCAGCCTGCGCGAAATCAGCAAGGAAGACGTCCTGCTCGCACTGCCGCCATCCGGCAACCCGCGATCCACCGCCGGGCAGGGCCTCAAATCGATCTTCCGTGTCCTGAAAGAACGCCGAGTCCTGTTCACCGATCCCACCCGCCGCATCAAGACCGGCGAACACCAATCTCGCGAACCGCTGCCCGTCGACATCGATCTGCTGCGCACCGCACTCAATTCCGACGTCCCAGCCCAAGCCGCGGTCACAGCCCTGATCGCCTTCCACGGCCTGCACGTCCGGCAACTGCAACGCCTGCACCTGACCCACATTCACGACGGCCGCCTGCACATCGACGGCCGAACCGTCGTGCTCGCCAAACCAGTCCGCGAGCGCCTCGCCCGATACCTCGACGAACGCGCGCGACGGTGGCCCAACACCACCAATCCGCACCTGTTCATCACCCGTCACACAGCAAGCCGCCCTGACCCGGCAAGCAAACGCTGGATCTGGCTCACCCTCGGACCCGGGCTGTCCGCCGCTGCAGTGCGCGAAGACCGCATCCTCGACGAAGCCCACGCCACCAGCGGCGACGTCCGCCGAATCGCCGACCTCTTCGGCCTGAGCATCCAAGCCGGCACCCGCTACACCACGACCGTCGACCACCCCGACCTCACCAAAGCCGACGACTGAACCTCGAAACTGCACTCCAGTTCGGGAACCCAAGCCACCCGATACCCTCATCAGCGGCCACCCCCGCTCCGGTTCGAGCCGACGACACCTTCAGAATTCCCGAACCCGTAATCAACGGAGCGGTAGGTGTCGACGACCTCGCTGGCCGTCGATTCCAACGTGGTCGTGCCGGGAACACCGAGCAGCACCGCCTGCCCGAAGTCCACGGAGCACCGCACACTGACGGAAATCGTGCCGCCGGGCATCACCGCGCCGCGCAGGCTGGTGGTCACACTCCGGCACACCACGCCGGCCTGTGCCAGCGCACTCGCAGCGGTCGCGCGCGCCGAATCGGCGGCCGCCGGCGTGCTCCGCTGCATGCTGGCGGCCCGGGCAGCCTGGTGCGCGACGTCGTCGAGCCGCAACCGGGCATCCACCCCGCGATGGACCATGACGGCGATGAACACGATCAGCATGATCAGCAGCGGCGCGATCAGCACCGCCTCCGCGGTGACCGATCCCCGCTCACCGTTCCACCACCGCCGCCCGGCACCACGGCGTGTTTCGAGCGCGGCCCGCGTGCGGGCACCGGGGCGCGTCATGAAGCACCTCCGCATCCGAGAAAGGCGGCCTCGTCCCTCGACCAGCCCGACCTGACCGCGACCAACAGGTCCGCCGACTAGGCTGCGACAGTTGTGAGCAGCCCCCTGTCCACGGCTGGCAGCGCCGTCGGTGTGTTCGCCGGAACCAACGTCGACGACCTCGTCGTGCTCACTGCGCTGTTCCTTGCCGCTCGCACGCATGGCACACCGCGGCCCTGGCAGATCGTCGCGGGCCAGTACCTCGGCTTCCTCACCCTCGTCGCGGTCAGCGCCGGTGCCGCCGCCGGGCTGGTGATCGTTCCGGACCGGTGGGTTGGCCTGCTCGGCCTGATTCCTCTCGTCCTGGGCGTGCGCGGTTTGTGGCGTGCGCGCACGCACGACGGTGACAACGCCGCGCCGCTGGCATCCGGCCTGCTCGGCGTCGCCTCGGTCACGATCGCCAACGGGGCGGACAACATCAGCATCTACACGCCGCTTTTCCGCACCCTCGGTGTCGGGGCGACACTGCTCACCACCGCGGTCTTCGTCGCCCTGCTGGCACTCTGGTGCGCGGCAGGCGCGTGGCTTGGCTCGCACAAGCGAGTCATCGACACGCTCCGGAAAGTCGGCCACCTGCTCGTGCCCATCGTGTTCATCGCGATCGGTGCCTGGATCCTCATCGACTCGCGGGTTCTCACCGAGCTGTTCTGACGCCGCGATCGCCTTCACACCGGGACACGTCGCCCCGAAGTCGGCCTCGGCTCCCCTACTGGAGCGCTCGACTACCCTGATCATCCGGCACCACCGGTCGAGAGCCCGCCCGAAAACGCTTCAGAATTAGCGAACTCGTTGCCATCTGGGATAAACCTCTCGACCTCACCGACGGCTTCGGCGTGCACGTGCAGGTGCACGCCCGGCAGCACCGGGGTCGCCTCACCCTGGACGCTCACCGCCACCGAGATCGCGCTGCGCGCCACGTCCAGCCGCGAGTTCCGCAGCGGGCCGGCCGCCAACTCGTCCAGCAAGCGTTGCCCCGCGGTATGCCCTGCCGCGGAGGTGCCGTTTTGCATTCGGGCGGCGGCGAGCGCCTGGGAGGCCGCGGCTTGCGCGACGTGGGTGGCGTGTGACCACAGTGCGAACTGGACGATCGCCAGCAACGCCAGCAGGAGCAGCGGGGTGGCGATGACCAGTTCGACGGTGACCTCGCCGCGGTCGCCACGCAGGGCGCGTCCAGTCGCCCGCCGGATGGAGCCGGCGATGCGTCGGCCGTGCATCTCAGCCGCCGAGGCCGAGGTCGATGGAGTTCGCCTTCTCGGTGAGTTTCGCGACGATGATCGCGATGATGGCGATCGCGGCGATGGCCATCAGGGCGGTCACGATGACCGTCGTGGTGATCTCACCGCGCTCCGGGTCCTCCCGCAGCAGCATGGTCCGCGCCTGGATCAGGCTCCACACTATCCGGCAGTGATACAACATGAGTTCGCCTCTTTCCTTGTCGTGCAATCCTTTCCGTCGCCCAGGCCGACCTAGAGTCCATTGAGGACTTGAATGACGGCCGGGTAGGCTATGAAGCCGAGGAACCCGATGAACAACAGCGTCACCGGCAGTGCCATGCGTTCGGTGGCGGCCTGCGCATCGGCTTCGGCGTCGGTGACCTGGTGGGTGCGCAGCGCTTGTGCTTTCGCCGCCAGGGAT
Organism: Amycolatopsis sp. NPDC006125; assembly: GCF_040614195.1. Lineage (NCBI taxonomy): Bacteria > Bacillati > Actinomycetota > Actinomycetes > Pseudonocardiales > Pseudonocardiaceae > Amycolatopsis > Amycolatopsis sp. NPDC006125. Next base: position 3,302 of record NZ_JBEXTZ010000116.1, on the reverse strand, counting down.
CCGCGGACACGGGCGCCTTCGGTTCCGGCCAGGGAGATCGAGGCGGCGAGTTCGGACAGCTCGGGGATGTCGAGTTCCTCTCCCAAGCGGCGCAGGATACTCCAGGGGGTGGTGCGGGTCAGCTGCGCGGCGTCCAGCGCGCGCTGGATCTTGTCGAACGCGGGGCCGCGGCCGACGGCGGCGGCATCCAGCAGCGCGGCCTCGACTCCGGCGCCGCCGGCAAGGGTGATCCACACCAGGTCCAGAAACGCCGACAAGGCGGTGCGGAACTCCCGCCGCTGCCGGGCCGCCCGGGCGCGGACATCGAGGTCTGGGGCTAGGAAGCCGAGGCCGGCGAGCACCAGCCCGGCCAGCAGCGACACCTCCAGCCCGGGGGAGAGACCGCCGAGGGCCAGCAGCGCCTGCAGCAGCCACGGCGCGAGCAACCCGGCCAACGCGAGCACGGCCTTGGACGCGAGATGGGTATCGGTGCCACGGCCGAGGACCCGCAGGTCATTGACCAGGTTCGCGCCGGGAAGGCCCCCGGCGCGCAGGGCGGGCACGAACACCCGCCCCCAGGTGCTGACCCACGGCGCGTCCTCCGGACGCAGGATCGGTGCGACGGGCCGTTGTGCGCTGACCTGAGCCAGCCGGGCGCCGAGGGCGGGTCGCGGTGGCACCGCCCAGACCAGGAGCAGCCACAGGCCAAGACCGGCCCCGGTGCCGAACAGGATGGCGGGGATCATGCACGCTCACCCCCGCGAGCGGCAGGTGCCGTGCTCGCGACGGCCGGGACGTCCAGCGTGAGCACCCTGGCCTGGCCGCCACCGGCAGCGATGCGCGAGAGCCAGGCGAACCCGGCAGCGAAGAGGCCCCCGATGAGCAGCAGCACGAACTGCCCGGTGACGGTGTCGTAGACATCGAGGTAGGCGCGGTTGAACACCACGACACCGGCGGCGAAGGCGAGAGTGGTGGCAACGATGACCCGCACCGAGGTCCTCGTGCGGGCGCGCCCGGTCTCGACCCGCATCCGCATCGCGGCCTGCTCGCGGGCGGTCGTGGCTAGCGATCCGAGCAGGTCGCCGAGCTGGCGGGCCTGGTGCTCGGCGGCCAGGACCAGGGAGGCGATCACCAGGTCCGCGGTCGGGTCGGCAAGCTCCGCCGCCAGCCGGCGCAGGGCGGGCACCAGCCGCTGCCCGCTTTCCAGCCTCGTAGCGAGGGTGGTGATCTCGCCGCGGATCGGCGCGGGCGCGAGCGGCGCGGTGGCGAGGATGGCTTGCTCGAGCCCCGCCGCGGCCGCGAGAACGTCACGCAGCATCTCCGTCCACGACGCGATCGCCTCCATCCGGGCCACGCGACGCGCGTGCGCGCGATCCGGCCCGACCAGCCGAGGCAGAAACCACACCGCCGCCCCGGTCAGGACCCCACCGACCATCCAACCGGTCACCGCGCCGGTCAGCAGTCCGGCGCCGACGGCGAGCACCACCCGCAGCACGAACCAGCGATCGCGATCCTGCCCGCGCACTGCCCGCAGCCGGGCGCCGAACCTTGAGGTCGACGACACCGTCCCGGCCGGTCGACGCCAGGCGGCGAGGATCCGCAGGATCCCGGCCGCGGCACCGAGACCGAACACGGCGGCCACCGCCGTGTCGAGAGTCATGACGTCCACCAGCCCTCAGGCTGGGCGAGCAGGTCCGCATCGAAGCCGGCCGCGACCAGGTCATCGAGAGTGTCCGCCCGCAGAGCCCCCGCGACGGGAACCGCACGCCGGTCGGGACCGCGCCGGTAGACCTCGTTGGAGATCACCGCGCCGCCCTCGGCCCCGACGACCTCCCGGATCGAGGCGATCACGCGGGTGGTGCGGTCGGCAGCCCGGTCCAGGTGGACCACGAAGTGCACGGCGGAGGCAACCAGCAACGCGGTGGCCTCCAGCGGCAGCCGCTCCGGCCCCTGCGCGGCGTATGACGCCAGCCGAGTGAACGCGATCTTCGACGACGAGGCGTGCAACGTCGCCATCGAGCCGTCGTTGCCCTGACTCATCGCGTTGCACATCGGGATCACCTCGGCGCCGCGGATCTCCCCGACGATCACCCGGTCCGGGCTCATGCGCAGCCCCCAGCGCACCAGCTCGGCCTGGTCGATCGCGCCCTCCCCCTCGACGTTCGCCTCCCGCGCCTGCAACGCGGTGACGTCGGCATGCAGCTCCGGGTCCAGCCCGAGGCCGAGTTCGAACGCGTCCTCCACGGTGACGATGCGCTCCATCGGATCCATCTCCGCGGCCAGCGCCCGCAACAGCGTGGTCTTCCCGGCGCCGGTGCCCCCGGTGATCAGCACGTTCTTCCGGGCCCGCACCAGAGCGCGCAGGAACCGCTCCAGGCCCGCGTCCAACGTGCCGCGGCGGCGGAGCTGGGCGAGGGTGGCGGTCAGATAGCCGTGCCGGCGCACCGTCAACGCCGTCACCCCACCCGCGGTCAGCCCCAGGACCGCGAACAACCGCTCACCGCCGGGCAGCTGCAGGTTCAGCGCGGGCGACCCGCGGTCGAACCGGCGCTCCTCTGAGGAAGCGCGCGCCGCGAGCGTGCGCACCAGATCCGTCAGCTCCTCGTTCGACGCGGCGATTGGCGCGACCTGGGCGCGGCGGCCGTCGGTGTACTGGACGAAGACCCGGTCGAACCGGTTGACGTTGATGGTCTCCACCGAGCTGTCGGCCAGCAGCGGCTGCAACCCGCCCAGGCCGAACACCTCGTCCAACACCTGCTCGGCGACACGCTGCTCCGCGCCGCGATCCAGCAGCACGCGACCAGCAAGCAACTCGGCCTCAGTATGCGCGGCAATCGCTTCATCAAGGACCTCGCGGCCGATCTGCCGACGCCGCGTCACACTCAACGGGCCTTCCCCGGCCCGAGCGGCGGCCTCGACCCGCTCCGGCAACTCCGCGGTCAGCACCCGCCGTAACCGTGCCCGCAGCTGCTGCTCCGCATCCCCGGTCGCGGGGTCGTTCCCGGACATCACCGAGGTGGGCTGGGCAAGCGACGTCATATCGACACCTCTCTTTCGGGCGATCCCTTCGCCCCGTGGCCGTTGATCTCGGGCGCATCTGCTGGGCGTCGGAAACCGTCGAATTCCGGTGGGCCGGTGACGGTGCCAGCCGGATTACGCACCTGCTGAGCGGGAACGCCAGGCACCATCGCGAGACCACCGGACGCCGTGCCCGCCCCCTGCGGAGCGGCCAGCGTGCGCGCAAGCGCGGCGACGCTGCGCGCGAGGGCGCTGCGGCGTCGGGTGGTCTCGCGATGGTGCCTGGCGTTCCCGCTCAGCAGGTG